>NZ_JAAIUN010000034.1:0-35765 GCF_013317245.1 Blautia sp. MSK.20.85 | reverse complement strand
AGAGCGATAGACGGGGCTCGAACCCGCGGTCTCGACCTTGGCAAGGTCGCGCGTTACCAACTACGCCACTATCGCATAAGCGGGTGATGGGAATCGAACCCACGTATCCAGCTTGGAAGGCTGGTGTTCTACCATTGAACTACACCCGCGCATCGTCGCTTCGGTGATTACCGATCGCTTGACCGCTGCAACGATGATTAGTATATAGTAAACCGTTTTATTTGTCAACAGGTTTTTTGAAATTTTTTAAGTTTTTTATTTTTTCCCTTTATTATCAATAATCCCATACATTTGTGGCGGAAACCTGACTCTTCGGTTTCTTGATCACAAGCTCCGGACTTTTGGCACTGACCTTGGTATTTGCAGGGATCGACTCTGTAATAAAAGTATTACCACCAATAATCGTATTCTCTCCCACAACGGTCTCTCCGCCAAGGACTGTAGAATTGGAATAAATAGTTACATTGTCGCGGATCGTTGGATGACGCTTCACATTGGCAAGCTGCTGTCCCATTCTTGTGGAAAGTGCTCCAAGGGTTACACCCTGATACAGCTTCACATTATTTCCGATCTCTGTTGTCTCACCTACAACCACTCCGGTTCCATGGTCAATAAAGAAATACTCCCCGATAGTCGCACCTGGGTTGATATCAATTCCTGTACGGCCGTGTGCATATTCTGACATCACACGTGGGATAAACGGAATTTCTTCTTTATAGAGAACATGTGCCAGACGGTATACATAGATTGCAAACAGTCCCGGATAGGAAAAAATAATCTCTTCCTTGCTCTTGGCTGCAGGGTCACCGTCAAAGCCGGCCTGCACATCTGTCAGAAGCAGTCTCTGGATCTCCGGAAGCTGCTCAAAAAATCCACATGTGGTTCTGTCTGCATGAGTTGCTGCCTCTTCCGGTTCCTCACCGTGATAAAGAAGTGCGATCTCAATCTGGTTTTTCAGTCTGTCATAAATATCGTTCAGTCTGTGTCCCACATAATACTCCGGAAATACAGTGGCACTGGTATCCGTACTGAAATATCCCGGAAATATAATGGATTTCAGATCTCTTACTATATCAATGATCACCGAACGGTTCGGCAGACGTCTGCCGCTCTTCGGCATAAAAAGTTCTTCGGAAGCGTAATTCTCAGTAAGTCCCTTCGCGACCTTAAGAATCGCTGATTTCTTGTCGCTCATAATTCCCTCCATTTCTGCACATCCACTTCTGTCTGTACACTTTACCCATTATCTTATTATAGTATGGAAGATTCGTCAATAATGCAGAAAGAAAAGTTTCAAAAAAGATTGACCTTTCCCAGGATACCTTATATAATAATAAAGGTTTGCACACGGAGATGTACCCAAGTGGCTGAAGGGTCCGCACTCGAAATGCGGTAGGCCGGGCAACCGGTGCGAGGGTTCAAATCCCTCCATCTCCGCTTTTCTGTCCGGCTGTGACAGAAGACAGTTTTATTTATATTTTATGTATAAAAAACACTTTCATCTCTTGACAATTGTATGTTTTATATGTATAATTTCAACAGTGATGAAAACACAACCGAATATAGGGGATTGGTCAAATGGTATGATAGGGGTCTCCAAAACCTTTGGTGGGAGTTCGATTCTCTCATCCCCTGCTATTATAAGTGTTGAAAGTTCTTGTATTTCAAGGGTTTTCGGCATTTTTTATTTTTGTCATTCATTGCAGGTAACCAAACAGGTAACCAAAAAAGTAATCACCCGAACTGTAATATCATCATCCAGGTGATTACTTTTCAATCCTTTAATGCTTTGCCTCTCTCTGCATTATAGCATCAGAGATTTTTTCCCATCTGATACGCCTCTTCTACATACGGACTTCTTTTCGTCATATCCGGGCTTCCGCAACCGTATCCCAGCACCATTCCCTGATCTTTAAATCCACAATAACGTACCAACGTCTTATAATGAGCTTCCAGAGCTTCGAATGTCCAGTCATCCGCATTCCATGCCACAGTGAGAAGTGCGGATTTCATATGTTTTCCATGGAGACTGCTGTTGTATGCACAAAATCTGTCCACAACGATCTTAAGCTGTGCGGACATTCCATAATAGTACAGCGGTGTCGCAAACACCACCATATCCGCTCCCAGGATTGCCTCCCGGATCTGCTGATTATCATCCTTCTGAACACATGGACCTTCATAACCACATGCAACACATCCGATACATGGATGAATATTCATCTTCGCAAGGTCAAACCGTTCCACTTCATGACCAGCCTCCAAGGCTCCCTTGGTAAAACTCTCTGCAAGGATACTGGTAGAACCTTTTTTATTGGGACTTCCCTGTAAAATTATAATCTTCATAAATTCCACGTTCCTTTGACTCTTGTTTATTTTGCTGACAGATCAAGACTTTCTACCCAGTTCCGGATTTCTTCTTCCGCTGCACCGGAAGAAAATCTTTTACCTTCCTGCCATTCTCCGGTCCCTGCCATTTCTGCAAGATTTTCTCCGCTGTCACCAAGGCTGGAAGATGCAGAAGTACAGAATGGGATCACTGTTTTTCCTGTGAAATCATTTTCTTTTACAAATTCATTTACCGGCCAGGCCGCTTCGCCCCACCAGATCGGGTACCCAAGGAAGACAACATTTGCATTCGAGAAAGATTCCGGTGTAACTTCCTCAAGCTTCACATCCTGAAGATCCGGATCCTCATGTTCTTTGCAGACACGGCTTTCCGGATCATTATAATCCAGGTCTTCTGTAGTGTATGCCTCTGCCGGCTGCAGCTCAAACAGTTCTCCGCCAGCTGCATCTGCAATTGTTTCAGCTGCTGCTTTCGTATTTCCGGTTGCTGAGTAGTATGCAACCAGAACTTTCGATGATTTTTCTGTGTTTTCGTTATCCTGCAAAGCCTCTTCTGTTACATCTGCTTCTGCTGTATCTGTACGATCTCCATCTGTCTGTTTCTGATCTGTATTCTCACTTTGTGCAGCTGTACCCGATCCACTAGCTGTGTCCTGAGTCTGTGATTCCGCAGTTGCTGCATGATCCTGGTTCTGGCTTCCGCACCCGGCGGTCATTGTCAGTGCAAACAAGACTCCAGCCATTACAATTGCTTTTTTCATAAACAATGCCCTCCTGTTTTGCAAAGCAGACATTCCCATTCTGCTCTGCCCAATTCAGTTCTTCTTATTTCCCGGAAAATCTTTTTTACACATTTATTTTAGCTTTCACACAGGATTCTGTCTAATACCTATTTTCACTTGCAAATCATGCCTCCAAAGCATAGTTTATTTTTATCAATGCCTGTTCTTTATTCCATATCCGTCTTTTCCGAAATCAGCGCCTTCATTTCTTCATACTGCTGTTTTCCCACCAGGAGCTTGTTCCCCTGTTTTTCGATCAGTCCCTGTTCAGAAAGCCTCTTTACTGCGCGGTTTATGCTTTTCAGACACATTCCTGTTTTATCTGCCAGGCTTTTCTGTCCTTCTTTTACACAGAGCACTCCTTTTTTCTGATATTGCTCATAGTGATTGACAAGCAGCAGGTACAAGCGATCCGTCCCGTTCATCAAAAGAAAGATACGCTCTTCATTTTTTCCACAACAAATGCATCAATAAGCCAGTCAGGAGCAGTCCGAAAATATGTTTCAAACTGCTCCCTTCTTTCCTGGCTTACTTCTTTTAAAAAGGGACATTTCTGATATAAATACCGTTCTCCCATATTCATTTCTCTGCCAGTATATTATTTTTTATTTCAGCTTCTCCAGGATTGATTTCCCGATGGTGCCCTCCGGCATTTTTACCCCGAAGTTCTCTGCAACAGAGGCGCCGATCACAGCAAATGTATCCTGGTCCTCAATAGCTCCCGTCTCTTTCATTTTCTTTGAATATGCAAGAAACGGTACATATTCTCTGGTGTGATCCGTTCCTGTATAGGTGGGATCATTTCCGTGATCTGCAGTCAGGATCAAAAGATCATCCTCCCGCATTTCATTCATAAGATTACCAAGTCCTTTATCAAACTTCTCGATCTCATGTCCATATCCCTCCGGATTTCTTCTGTGTCCCCACAGAGCATCGAAATCCACCAGGTTTACAAAACAAAGTCCATGAAAATCTTCTTTGCAGATCTCCACGGTCTGCTGCATGCCGTGTACAGAGCTGTCCGAGTGATAAGTCTTTGTGATTCCCTCGCCACAGAAAATATCGTTGATCTTTCCAACACCGATCACATCAAAACCTGCATCCTTCAATGCATTGAGCGCTGTTCTTCCTGTGGGCTTCAGTGCATAATCATGGCGGTTGCTGGTTCTTTTAAACTCACCCTTTTTCTTTCCCACATAAGGCCTTGCAATAACTCTGCCAACTCTCCACTCGTCTTTCATGGTCAGTTCTCTGGCAATCTCACAGCAGCGATACAGATTTGCAAGATCAAACGTCTCCTCATTTCCGCAGATCTGCATTACGGAATCCGCAGACGTGTAAACGATCATGGCTCCTGTATTGATCTCTTCCTCACCAAGCTCTTCAATGATTTCCGTACCGCTGGCACTCTTGTTTCCGATCACACGCTTACCGCATCTTTTCTCCAGCTCCTGGATCAGTTCCTTTGGAAATCCTGTCTCCGTAAAAGTAATAAACGGCTTTTTTGTATTGATCCCCATCATTTCCCAGTGTCCAGTCATGGTATCCTTGCCATTGCTGGTTTCCGCGATCCGCATATAACGCCCCATCGGTTTCTCCACGCCTTCCATCCTGCCGCCTTTATGCAGGTTCAGCATTCCCAGCTTCTGAAGATTGGGAATATCCAGAGTTCCCATCTTATCCAGGATATGTCCAAATGTATCCACACCTTTGTCACCAAATTTCTCAGAATCCGGCATTGCCCCGATTCCAAGTGAATCCAGAACGATCACAAATACTCTCTTATAAGTTTCCATAAGCACATTCCTTTCTGTCAGGCCAGATTAGCCGGTCCAAATCCAAGTGGTAAAAGTTCCTTTAAAGCAAAAATATCATATTTATCTTTGCTGACTGCCAGTATGATCTGAAAGGTTTCCGGATCACAGAATTCCATCATAACCTGTCTGCACACCCCACACGGTGCCGCATATTCTGTAAGAACGCCATCCTTGCCACCCACAATGCAGATTGCCTGAAATTCCCTCACGCCCTCACTGACCGCTTTGAAAAAAGCAGTTCTCTCTGCACAGTTCGTTGGGGTATAGGCAGCATTTTCTATATTACACCCGGTATAATAGGTACCATTTTTTGCAAGAAGTGCCGCGCCTACATGAAAATGCGAATATGGCACATACGAATGCTCCAGCTGTCTGATCGCCAGATCGATCATTTCTTCAATCTGTTTCTTTTCCATGATTTTCCCACCTTTCCTGAATAAAGTGAATGTTTCCATTTCACTGTGTTATGGCTTCATACTCTGCAGTCCAAAATCAGATAATATTTATCCTCTTTAATATCCTGCCCCTTCTTCTTTCTTCACGATCTTCACAATTCTGCTGGTTCCGAGACGATCTGCTCCAAGAGCAAGGAATTTCTCCGCATCGTCCATGCTTGAAATACCACCTGCAGCTTTGATCTTCACACCTTCTCCTACGTGTTTTGCAAACAGCCGGATATCATCAAAGATTGCACCTCCTGTAGAAAATCCGGTAGAAGTTTTGATATAATCTGCCCCTGCATTTGTCACAAGCTCACACATTTTAATCTTTTCTTCTTCTGTCAGCAGGCAGGTTTCGATGATCACTTTCAGGATTCTATCCCCACATGCCTCTTTCAGAGTACGGATCTCCTGCTCAACATCCTGATATTTTCTGTCCTTGAGCCATCCGATATTGATCACCATATCAATTTCATCCGCCCCGTTTTCGATAGCGTCTTTTGTTTCAAATTCCTTCGTTTTTGTGGTCATATTTCCATTTGGGAAACCGATCACTGTACAGATTGCCACCTTACCCTGCACATATTCGCTGGCCTGTTTTACATAGCACGGCGGAATGCATACAGAAGCAGTCTGGTATTTGATCCCGTCATCGCAGATCTGTTGGATCTCTTCCCAGGTTGCACCCTGCAGAAGCAGGGTGTGATCTACATGTTTTAAAATTTCATTTACGTTCATCTTTATTCTCCTTTTTTCTGTGACTGGTCCGCACGGATCAGTTCCCGGATCGCCTGTACTGCAACCTGGATCGCCTTATCAGTATCATGCACCACCGGATTATCCAGTCCCAGTTTTTCTCTTTCCTGGTTTGCAAGCACCAGGAAGCAGGAACCTGCACGTACTCTTAAATGGCTTGCTACTACAAAAAGAGCAGCAGATTCCATCTCAGAAGCAAGGCATCCGAGGCGCTTCCACGCTTCCCATTTATTCATCAGTTCATAGCTGACCGGCTTGGTCTCCGGCTCATGCTGACCGTAGAATGCATCTTTACACTGTACCACACCTGTATGAAATTCACAGCCTTCTTTTTTCGCACCTTCCACAAGTGCATTGATCACTTCCAGATTTGCCACAGCCGGGAATTCGATAGGTGCATACTCTTTACTGGTACCTTCCATACGGATCGCACCGGTTGCAACAACAATGTCTCCGCTCTTTACCTCCGGCTGCATTCCACCACAGGTTCCGATCCGGACAAAAGTATCTGCTCCGCATCGATAAAGTTCTTCCATTGCAATGGAAGCCGACGGTCCTCCGATTCCGGTGGATGTTACACTTACCTTCACTCCATCCAGTGTTCCGGTATAGGTTACATATTCCCGGTTATCTGCCACAAAAACCGGATCATCAAAATACTGTGCGATCTTTTTGCAGCGTTTCGGGTCTCCCGGTAAAATAACGTAACGTCCCACTTCTCCTTTTGCTACCTGAATATGATACTGTCTGCTTGCGTCTTCTGAATAATTTTTCATATCTGTCATCCTCTCTTTTTTTGTTTTATATATCCTCTTTTAATTTTTTACATGGTCTCATTTTATCTTTGTCCTTTATCATAAGGAATTCCTTCCGCTTTCGGTGCCCTTGATTTCTGGGAAATAAAGGCAAGAACAACGAGAGAAATAATGTATGGCAGCATATTATACAAACTGCTTGGAAGTTTTAATGCCACAAGCGGCGCAAATCCGGTATACACGTTTGACAGCGCACGGAAAAATCCAAATAACAATGCTGCCAGTCCGATATTCACCGGTCTCCACTGTCCAAAAATCATAACCGCCAGTGCCAGGAATCCAAAACCTGCCACCCCATTTTCAAATTTCCACTCACTTACACCCGCCGTGATGTAGACCAGACCCCCAAGGCCCCCAAGTGCTCCGGAGATCAGCACTCCTGCATAACGCATTCGGTAAACAGAAATACCTACGGAATCCGCTGCCTGCGGGTGCTCTCCACATGCACACAGCCGAAGACCAAACTTTGTTCTATATAATACAATGTGTGAAGCAATGATTGCCAGTACAATGATCAGCATAAACCAGTTAAACTCAAAATCTCCGATCTTTACCAGAAACACCTGCTTTGCCTGACGATATACAACAGTAGAAGATACATTATCCGGATTTTCCGCTACATTGATCGCTCTTACAATAACAACTGCCGCCGCAGTTCCCATTAAGTTTAATGCAGTTCCCACCAGTGTCTGATCAGCATTAAAGTGGATCGCCGCAAATCCCAGAAGCAGTGAAAATGCCATTCCAACTAAAACACTTGCCAGTACGATCAGAATAAACAAAACGATCCCCGGAGTGGATGCCGGAAGAAATTTCATTGCCAGGGCACCGCCAAGGGCTCCCATGACCATAATCCCTTCCAGACCGATATTGATCACACCACTGTGCTCCGAAAAACAGCCCCCAAGAGCAACCAGTGCCAGAACCGATGCAAAGATTAATGTATACTGAACTAATAATACCATATTATTTCCGGCCTCCTTTCTTTACCTTTACACTTTTTTCTTCTTTTTTATCCAGGTAACGGTTAAACCAGATCTTGAAGAAAAATACAAACGCACACAGATAAATAATAAATGCTGAGATCAGATCAGAAATCTGTGTACAGTATGTTGTTGTATCCACATAAGTACCACCACTGGTAATATGCTGGATAAAGTAGGAGGCGAAAATTGTTCCGATAGGATCCAATCCACCGAGAAATGCCGCTGCGATTCCATTAAATCCCATGCCCGGCACACTTGTCTGCTGTACCATCCACTGTTCAATTCCGCTTAAGTAGAAAATTCCCGCACCGAAACCGGCAAGACCTCCGGAAATCATCATGGTAACGATAATATTTCTTTTTTCATGCATGCCACAGTATTTTACGGCCAGTTTGTTGATTCCTGTTGCTTTCAGTTCAAAGCCAAATTTTGTTTTCTGCAGCACAACCCATACAATAATCGCTGCGATCACTGCCATCGGCACCCCAATGGTCATGTATTTGTTATGAAACAGTTCATTTAATCCAGCTGTTGGAAGCATTGCACTTTTGTTGTAGCTGAATAACAGTTTTGTATATGGTGTGGAACCATCCTTTACCTGTGATAATAACATATTTACGCTGTAAAGAGAAATCCAGTTTAGCATAATACAGGAAATTACTTCGTTTACATTCAAATATGCTTTTAATGCACCGGAAATTCCTCCCACCGCAGCAGCAATAAGTACTCCTGCGATCAGGCAAATATACCACGGCAGGTTAAATCTTAAGGCCATATACAGGCATCCACCTGCGCCGATCACATACTGACCTGCTGCACCAATGTTGAACAAACCTACTTTGTAGGCAAATATTACTGATAACGCACACATCAGAAGTGCTGACGCTTTTATTAAAGTTGTTCCAAAATATTTCGTCGTTGCTGCCGCATTCGGATAATAGAAAAAGTTTTTCATAATTGCTATGATCGCTTTTCCGGCACCGGAAGGCGAAATGATCAGAAGCACGACAAATCCAACAATAAGACCTATGACAATGCAGATCAGCGATGCCAGTACTGTCTGAAATGCATTATTTCTCAGAAGTTTCTGTTTTTTATCCATTCTCTTTTATCCCCTTTCTCTTTGAGCCTGCCATATATAACCCCAGCTCTTCTACAGATACTTTTTTTGGGTCAAATTCTCCTACGATCTCACCCTCATACATGACCAGAATACGGTCTGAAACATTCATAACTTCATCCAGTTCAAGGCTTACCAGCAATACACCCTTTCCCGCATCTCTCTCAGCAACGATCTGCTTATGGATATACTCGATGGCTCCCACATCCAGGCCTCTGGTGGGCTGTACGGCGATGAGGAATTTCGGATCGTTATCAATTTCCCTTGCAATGATCGCTTTCTGCTGGTTACCTCCGGACATGGAGCGCACCTTTGTGACCGTTCCCTGGCCGGAGCGGATATCATACTGTTTGATCAGACGGTTTGCATATTTTCTGATCTCTTTTCTCTTTAAGAAACCAAAACGGTTTGTAAACTGTGGTTCAAAATAACGTTCCAGAACAATGTTATCTTCCAGAGAATAATCCAGGACCAGGCCATGCTTATGTCTGTCTTCCGGGATATGGCTCATGCCGGAAGTGATTCTTCTTCGGATGGGCATGTTTGTAATATCCTGTCCATTCATTGTGATCGTTCCTTCCTTTACCGGTTCCAGCCCGGAAAGGCCATATACCAGCTCCGACTGGCCATTTCCGTCAATTCCCGCGATACAGACGATCTCACCTCTTCTGACATCAAAGGATACATGATTCACCGCATTGTTCTTGTGTTGTTTTGATGCAACGGTCATATTCCTTACACTTAATACAACATCTCCTGTTTTCGCCGGTTTTTTATCTACAACAAAATTTACATCTCTTCCAACCATCATTGCAGAAAGCTTTTCCGGTGTTGTATCTTTGATATCTACAGTTCCGATATATTTTCCTTTTCGAAGCACGCTGCAGCGGTCTGCCACTGCCATGATCTCCGCAAGTTTATGGGTAATAAACAAAATACTTTTACCTTCTGCTGCAAGGTTCTTCATGATCACCATAAGCTCATTGATCTCCTGGGGAGTAAGTACCGCTGTAGGCTCATCAAAGATCAGGACCTCATTATCACGATACAGCATTTTCAGGATTTCCGTTCTCTGCTGCATACCAACTGTGATATTTTCGATCTTCGCATCCGGGTCAACAGAAAGACCATATTTTTCAGACAGCTCCACAACCTTTTTTCTTACTTCATCCTTTTTCAGAAAGCCGCCTTTTGTTGTGGTTTCCACACCCAGCATGATATTATCCAGAACAGAAAAACATTCTACCAGCTTAAAATGCTGGTGAACCATACCAATTCCAAGTTCATTGGCATCATTGGGGTCCTGGATATCTACTTTCTTACCATCTTTTCTGATCTCGCCTTCCTCTGGCTGATATAATCCAAACAGAACACTCATCAGCGTGGATTTTCCGGCACCGTTTTCTCCAAGCAGTGCATGGATCTCACCTTTTTTCAACTGAAGTGTGATATTGTCATTGGCTACAATCCCCGGAAAACGTTTTGTTATATTTAACATTTCAATCACATACTCGCTCATTATTTTCCTCCTTTATTTCATCATTCATGTTTTATTATTTAATGCTGCCGTAATCGGTTGCTGTGATCTCTGTTTCCGGAAATGTTGTACTGTCGCTGGACACTTCATATTCTCCGTTATACATTCGCTGTACCAGCTTCTGATAATCTTCTTTCGTAAAAGTACCATCCCACTGCGTGGTCTCTTCCGGAAGCTGTACATAATTTTCAGCCGGATCCGGGGATTCCATTCCAAGGTTTTCGATTTTTCCTACATATTTATCCCATTCATTATCCAGGATCGCATCCAGCACATTATCAATGGTAACCTGCAGACCTTTCATTGCAGAAGTCACAGTCAGGCCTTCTTTGTAATCGTCAATAGTTGCGGACTGGTCGGAGTCAACACCGATAACTTTTCCGCCGGTTTTAACTGCCGCCTCTGCCGCAGAAGTATAAATTCCTCCACCACAGGCAAATACAACTTCCACACCTTTTGATCCATACCAGGTATCCATGTAAGCCGTGATATCTGCGTCTCCATAGAACTGTCCGCCACATACATACTCAACCTGTACTTCATCTGTGATTCCAAGCTCTTTTGCAGCTGCATCTGCTCCCTGAACATATCCGTAGCCATAGCGGTTAACTGCCGGAACAGACATTCCGCCCAGAAATCCCAGATGGCGGTATCCAAGCATGACTGCCGCATAACCGGCCATAAATCCGGAAAGTTCTTCCTGATAAGTACAGCAGTATACGTTATCCTCATTGTAATAATCCGTTACATTATAGTGATCCGGATTGTAGTCATATCCTTCTCCGATACCCTTTTCGCAGATATCACCGGCACTTACATCCAGTGCCAGGAATTTCACCTCCGGGTACAGATCCGATTCATCGATCACAGTCGGTGCAAACACATAGCCGGAAAGCACAATTACATTCGCGCCATCTGCCACTGCCTGATCCACACTTGCTGTTCTGGCTTCATCCGAATCGCTCTGGGGTTTGTAATAGTTGAACTCAATGTCATTTTCCTTTCCCCATGCCTTACATGCTTCGTAAGTCATCTGATTGAAGCTCTGGTCTGTGATATCACCGGAGTCTGTTACCATTGCTACTTTCATTTTCTCTTCTGAAGCATCCGCCGCATTTTTGTTCTGTGTGCTTCCACATCCTGCAAGCGATCCAGTCATCGCCGCCGATAATAATACTGCCATTATTTTCCGTTTCATTATGGCATCTCCTTTCATGATTTTTGTTCTGTCTTCCGCATTTGTTAGGCCAAAGTATAAGTGACATTGGTCCTTTTTCATAGGACACATGTCTTTTTTTAATGGTCCTTTCTATATTTCGTTGGTTATTTATAATTTGTTATCTTTCTTTTTGGTTATTTTATACAATTTCTCTGCATCTATTTTCCTGCTGCATTATGTTTTCGGGCACAAAAAAAGGACTGCACCTCAATACAGTCCATTCCTTTCATTCTTTACATACATCCACCCAGCCCTCAGCTCCGGAAATCTGTTCCAACTCTTCGATGGAAAGCTTCACAGCACTGTGATCATCTCCTGCTGCCGGATAAACAATGTCAAACTGCCGCAGGCTCTCATCCAGATATACATTCACGCCTTCGTTGATCCCGAACGGGCAAACGCCTCCAGGTGCATGTCCAATCTGGCTTTCTACCTCATCAAATGGTATCATTTTCGCTTTTACATGAAAGGTATCCTTATATTTCCGGTTATCGATCCTGGCAGTTCCTTCCGTCAGGATCAGCACCGGCTGGTCATCCTGAAGAAACGACATGGTCTTTGCGATCATCCCCGGTTCCACGCCCAGAGCCTGGGCCGCCTCCACAACGGTCGCCGTAGAATCTTCCAGTCGGATCACATGATCCAGCATTCCTTTGTTTTTCAGATATTCTTCTGCTTTTTCCAGTGACATTTCCTGTACCTCCAAAATATCTATTTTATGTCAAAAATCCCTTACAAGACCCGTTCATACATCTTGTATTCCGTCCAGCCGGTATCCTCATAAAACATATCTTTTGCCTGGACAAAACGAAATCCACATCCTGTATAGAGTCTCTCCGCAGCTGTATTGGTACCCAGGATATCCAGCCTTACCTTTTTTTCTTTTCCGTTTTTGCCAGTTTCAGGATTTCCTCCATGAAATACCCGCCGATGCCTTTACCCTGCCTGGAAGGAGAAACAGCCAGTGCATGGGGCACAAGAATTTCATTTTCTCCACATTCAATGCTCCAGGTCACGCCTGCATATCCTTCATTACAGGCACTGTTCAGGATCACGCTTGCACAAAGCCCACCCCCTTCTTCCAGTACAAAAAGTTCTCCTCTGTCAAGGCTTTCCTGTAAAAAAGAATCTGTGGGATAAATTCCTTTCTTCCATCCGATCTTATCATTCTAGTCACTCATCTCATCGATAAGATCCCAGTAAAACTGTTTTATCCTGTGAAAATCTTCCAGGTTTGCTTTCTTAAATAACATCGTTCATTCTTCCTTACATTATAGTCCAGTTTATTCATAAGATATAATGATTTTCTTACAATGCTCACAACGATAAGCATCAATCCGGTCACCATATATCATTTTTGACAGGCCTTTTTCTGTATTTAACCGTATGGACTCTCCCCTGGTTCTCCATTCCATTCCGGAAGTCAAGCGGATATTCGCAATCCGCTTCGCTACTTGCTCATAACCAAATAACTGCTCCGCAGTTTATCAGGAGGAGCTTGCACTCCTCCTGATACAAGCAAGTCCCCACCTACTGCTTATTGCTTTTCGCAATTGAAGCAGGGGACTTACTTGATTTGGTTAAAAGAATGAATCTGGCCTTCACTCATCTCTTTTCCGCAATAAGGACATTTCATCTTAACTTCCTCTGCATCCAGATCTTTTTCAAGGCACACAAGCTGGATATCCGGAATCCCGTTAAACGTACATTTTACAATCCCTGTTTCCTCATATCCAAGCTTCTGGTACAGCTTTCTTGCCCGGGTATTCCGTGCATTGGTATCCATTCGCAGTGAACTGCATCCGCAACGTCTGGCATAATCTTCATAGAATGCCACAAATTTTTTTCCATAGCCTTTATTCTTCTTTGAAGGTTCTACAGCCAGACAATGCAGCACCATAACTTCACTGTCCTCTGCTTCTACTCTCCACCGGGCATATTTATATTCCTCAACCTGGATCTGATTGATGATTGCCGCTGCCACAACTTCATTTTTCTCTTTCATAACGAACAGATCATTCCGGCTCAAAGCATCTTCTGCTGTCCTTCTCACCGGATATACATTCCGGATCCATCCGATCACAGCTCTTCCATTTTCTTCCTCATCATGAATATGTTCATAAATTCTCTCGATATCGTCAATATCTGTTTCTTTTGCTTTTAATATTTCCATTATCCTGTCTTTATCCTTTCTTCTGATCTGATCCAGCAGAGCCAGGGCCGCTTTCCTGCCTGCTCAGACACTCTTTAAGCTCAGCCAAAATTTTTGCCTCCTCAAGAGGTTTGGTAAGATGCTGGTTCATCCCGGAAATACGGCTGTTAATGATATCCTCAGAAAATGCATTGGCGCTCATGGCAATGATCGGTATTGTTCCGGCATCTGTTCTCTTCATGGAACGGATCTTGCGTGCCGCATCCCAGCCATTCATATTTGGCATCATAATATCCATGAAAATCACATCATAATACCCCGGCTGCGCTTTTTCAAATTTTTTCACTGCTTCTTCCCCATCAGCCGCACACTCTACGCGGATTCCGTTATTTTCCAGCATAAATTTTGCAATTTCCATGTTCAGTTCATTATCTTCCGCTATCAGGGCGCGCATTCCCTCAAAAGACATTTCCTGCCTGGTTCCGTTATCTGTTTTTGAAATTTCGTTTTTTTCCGGCTGTCCGATCTTAAACGGAAGTGTCATTGTTACAGTTGTCCCACTGCCCTTTTTACTTTTTATCTCAATGGTACCTTCCATTCTTTCTACAATCTTCTTAGCAATCGCAAGGCCAAGCCCCGCACCTTCGTATTTGGTTCTGCTGGTTTCATTTTCCTGAGAAAACATCTCAAATGCATGGCTTATAAACTCTTCACTCATGCCGATTCCGTTATCCTCGCATACAAATTCATACATCACATGACTGTCATCCACAGATTTTTCCCAACACCATACATGTATCGTGCCTCCTGGTTCTGTAAATTTCACCGCATTATCCGCAACTATCGTCAGAAGTCGCTCCAAATAAGCCGGGTTTCCTACCAGATATACATGCTTTAAATTTCCTTTTTTCCAGTCCACCACATAATCAATATTTTTTTCTTCCGCCAGAATCTGCTTATCGGTATTTGCTCTGCTTAACACCTCTGTGAGATCAAAATCCAGTTCCTGTTCAATAATATCTCCGGATTCCAGTTTACTCATATCCAGTATATTGCTTACAAGAGAAACCAGATGTTTGGAGGATTCCAGAACCTGATCTCTGCATTTTTGCTGCATTTCAAGATCATTTGGATAATGGTTTGCAAGATCGATCATACCGATGATCCCGTTCATTGGTGTACGGATATCATGACTCATGTTTGACAAAAACCTGGATTTAAGAGCTGCATCTTTTTTCGCTTCCGCCACCTGATACAGAAGCGATGCTTCCCGTTTCTTTGCCGCACTGATACTTCGGATCGCACAGAGCACATGTGTCAGATTTCCATCTGTGTCCCTCTTTTTTTCAATAAAACGAAGTTTATGCCAGTTTCCATCCTTCATCCGGTATTCCATGGCAATGGTTTCTTCATTCTTCATTCGTTCCGGCAGCGTAGAAATATCTGTAAATTTAAAAAATGCCTCCTGATATTCCTCCGCAATATATTGTCTGTATACTTTTTTATTATTGACTGACAGAACACCGGAGTTTATAAAATTCAACTGTTCTTTATCTTTGTTTGAAATTTCTTCAAACCAGTCCGCCTGGATATCAATTCTTGATATATACTGATATGTTTTTGCAATGGAAGATATGATCTCGTTTCTCAGTTCCGCTTCCTCCAGTGCTTTCTCCAGTCGTTTCTGTGTCGCTTTTTCCTTATAAAGAATACTGTCTATACTGCGATATCCTAAAAATATGGTAAATGTTTTCTCATCGCTTTTTCCCTGTACCGCATAGGCTTCATAATATTTATTTTTTTCTGTTTCTGAAACGCTCTGGTAATGATAGGTAATCTTTTCCGTATTACAAAGCCTTCTCTTCATATTTCTGCAGGTATGCCAGTTCAGGAATTCTTCTCTGTCCTGTTCTAAAATAAAGGAATCCGCATATTCTTTCGCATAATCATCAAAATTGGCAAATGTTTTGTCTTTCCTGTCCGCCAGTTTTCTGGCATTTGTATTTTCAGCAAGACGGAGAATCTCAAATTTTCCGGAATTAAGTTCTATCCGATACAGGGAAACGTACTCCGGAAATAGTTTTCTTATGATAAATTCTTCATCTCTTAGCGGGTCCTGTATCTCGTCATCTGGATTTCTGTCCTTATCCCATGCCTGGATCAGTCCGGAACAGAATCCGCTCTTCCCGATAGGTGTGATTGTCACATGATATTTTTTTCCTTTTCGAATCACCATTTCACTGGACCTGTTCTCATATGCCGCCCCATAACAGGCGTATAACCACTTCTCATCAATTTTCGGGAACAGATCCAGAAAGGACCGATCGATCATCGCTTCCAGCCTGTAGTCTTTTATATCTGCAAAGGCCTGATTACAGTAACGGTAGATCCAGTCCACCGGCTGTCCTTTATCGTCCAGCACAAGTTCCAGCACGCAATATCCTACAGAACTATGGTCAAAAATATTCAGGTTAAATTGTTCTTTATATGACGGCATGGCATCACCTCCCTGATGATGTTGATTATTTTTTTATCAGATAAGAATATTTTCGAATCTGATAACGCAACAATTCCCTAATTCGATTACAGATTTCTTCAGAATATATCCCCGCAACGGAATCCAGAATGGCATTTACATCCTCAATGTTGAAATTAAAATCTATCTGGGTTCCATATAATTCTTCTGCTGCCTCAAGCTGAATGTCAAAATCCATGCTAAAAGGTTTTGATTCTATTTTTTCCAGGCAAGCCTCGTAGGATAATTCTAGTGGATAGTCCACACTGGTATCTGCAAATATGCAAAGTCCCTGGTCAAATAAAGGGCTGAGCGAATATCGCTGTGTTTTTTCATTATAGATCACAGCAATATTATTGGTATGTCTGTCCTCATTTACAAAAAAAGCATCAATCTCCAACATTGCCGTAATATACTTGCCAAAACCTTCAATCTCAGTTATACGTTCAACCTGTTCTACCATATACTGAATTCTTTCCGTAACTTCTTCAAAATCAGTCAGCCTTATAGCCAGGCTTTCCCCCATATATTGGCGATACAATTTCTCAACTGGAATCAGAATTTCATTCTTTTTTAAAAAATCCTCACTAACACAACCAGATATAACCTGCTCTTTATATTCGATCTGAACGGGCTCATATCTTACAAACGGATAGCTCAATTCACTTCTGTCCAGAAGCTTCGAAACAAGTACCTCTGCCAGGCTCTCATATCCCATATAATCCGCCTTATACCACAGATTATCAATCTTCCATTTACGTTGATCACCTTTTGATGTATGGCCTGTCTTGTGTAAAGGAGAATATTTATCAATTTCAACTTTATCCATAAAAATCATCTCTCCTTTTTTACCATTATGATCCATTGGTGATCCCCTTCCATATATCCATCTGTTTTTTCAATAATCAGAAGTGGATCGTAAAAAGGAATTCTCATATCTCTCAGGATTTCTTTTGCATGATCGCGTGTCCTGGGAAAACATCTGTCCTCCAGAAAATACTCAAAATCATTCCAGCTTGGATTATCCACAACTCCAAATGCTCTTAATGGTATCTGATCCGTATAATTTTTAATATAAATTTTTTCGTGTAAAAAATCTATATCTATCATCGTGCACAGATAATCCCTGTTCATAAAATACATCCTCATTTTTACATCTGGATCTTCACTGAAATTATGCACACGTTTTATCTGACTGTAGATCGTCTGTCTGGATACATGGTACTTTTTTGCAATTTCTGTAATCTTCACACCCTGCTTCTGCAACGCAAGGATATTCGCAAGCTGTGGATCTGTAAAAGAATTCTTTCTGCCGACAGGACTCCTGTTTGCAGAATTTCCTTTTTTTCTGTAGCATGCTGCATCTTCTGCGATTCGCCTTAATTCTTTAGCATCTGTTGTACCAAAAATCTCTCTGATCTGTTCCGTTAAGTCTGGTTCTTTTACTTTCATATAACCACCTCAGTTTGACTATAACATGCAAAAGAAAGAAGTGTCAAGTTTTTATTTCTTGACACTTCTTTCTTACGCAAATATTAGCTCTGTCATGTTTTATCAACCATATTCCTTTTGACTTTTCCTGAAATTTATGATACCGTTAGTTAGTAGAATCTAACAGCAAATCAATATCAAGGAGACGTTGCTATGACCCCTGAAGAATATAAAAAACTTTCTGTCAAAGAATTTACGCAGGCAGCCAAAATCTATGACAGCGGCCATGCCGGTATTTACGAAATGTGCAAAGACGATTATCCTCCGATCCTGGCCGAACTGGAAAAAGAGCCTTTCTGCGATGTCCTGGACTGTGGCTGTGGAACCGGCCCGATGATCGAACTTCTTCATGAGAAATATCCGGACAAACACTACACCGGCCTGGATCTTACTCCTGAGATGATCCATGTGGCTCAGGCCAAGAATCTCTCCAACACGGAATTTCTTGTAGGTGACAGTGAAAATCTGCCCTTTGAGACGGATTCTTTTGACGCCGTTATCTGTGCAAACAGCTTTCATCACTATCCAAATCCCCAGGACTTTTTTAACAGTACCTACCGTGTCCTGCGTAAAGGCGGCCGCCTGATCCTGCGTGACTATACTTCCTCCAACTTTGTTGTCTGGCTTATGAATCATCTGGAGATGCCCCTGGCTAATCTGTTCGGACACGGCGATGTAAAGATACACAAACCTGCAGAATTCATCGCCATGGCAGAAAAAGCCGGCTTCACCGTACTGACTATGGAAAAGCAGAAAGGCTTCCGCGCACATCTTGTTGCGAGGAAATGATCTATATATTTCCCAGAAAATCCCGGATCACTTTTACATAATCATCCGCTTTCAAAATCGTAGAGCGATGTCCGCCTGAAACATACTGGATGACAGGATCATGCATCAGCTGTATAAGGTCTTTCTGCATCTTTCCGGAAAAGAAATCCTGGTCTGGAAGTATCAGAAGTATTTTTCCCTTAAGCATCCTAAAATCCGTTTCCGTAACCGGCGTCTGCTTCATCAGATCAGCCAGCAGACCAGAAATATGCACATCTTTTTCTTTGGTATAATCTTTGAAAATGGTTTCAAACATATCTTTGGCATATGCAAGTTCTTCCTTGCTCTCGTTCCGGCTATGTCCCATTCCGACTTTGATCAGTTTCGGTTTCAGTTTCTCATAATTACAATGCTTCATATAAAACAGCATCAGCGGTGCCAAAAAATACTTTTTCCTGAGACTTTTTATCGTCTCTGCAACCATACCGCCATCACTTGCACCTATAAAAACCGGCTCTTTGATCCCAAGCTTTTCAAAAAAACCGTGCAAACTCTATTTTTTACAGCTCTTATCTATTCTGTCTCTGACTTATTTTTTTCCATACAGAATGCCCATTCCACTTATCATCCACGGTGTTGTCACAAAACCTGGAATGAACCCCAGCTTCTTCTCCAGGTTTCCTATGTAATGTACTTCTGAGATTCCTTCTGCTTTTAATATGCGGACAAATTCATCCATATCTCCGTACAATGCTTTCTGAGAAAACATATCCTGGAAGGAAAAAACTCCACCTTTTTTTACTACTCTGAGCGCTTCTTTTACCACATCTCTCTTGTCTTTTGCAGAGCGCACTTCATGAAATACAAAGTTGCTCACTGCAGCATCAAACGTTCCGTCCGGAAAATCCAGTTTTGCAGCATCACCTTTCCAGAAAGTGATCTGATCTGCAACTCCCTCGATCCGCGCATTTCTCTCACACTGCTCTTTTGCATAACTCCATTCTACTCCCCAGTAATCCACTGCGGTGATCCTGGCCTCAGGAAACGCTTTTGCACAGCGAACTGTAAGTGCAGCAGCTCCGCATCCGATATCCAGAAGCTTCCCTTCTCCGTTCCATTTAAGATGATCCACAAGATGCTCATGGACTCCTGCCATCATATTGCCTTTTCCAAATGCGAAAATTTCATGGCAGATCAGCATGTAGACTGCATAGAGCAGTGACAGTATGCAGAGCGCCCCCAGCACTATAGCAATCACCGGCTTATGCAACACAGCCTTCGCTGCTACAGTAATTACAAGAAAGACTGCTGCCAGCCCAAACATCAGATACAGCATTTTCTCTGGTACCCAGTTTCCATAATTTGTTTTTTCTTTCATGCTTCTTACCTCCAATTCCCACATATTCCGTCATTTTTTCAGTTCCTCTCAAATCCAAGAAATCTGGTTCCCTGAAAACTTAATTCACCAACATCTCCCTCTGCCATCTGACCATATTCCTTTCCTGCGACAGACAGCTCCATCCGGTCACCGCTTTTTACTTCAAAAGTCACATAGTAACTGGTTGATGTAGTGGTGCTGAAACCATCAGACTGCTGATTATGGAAAACCTTCGTTCGCTTTGCAACAATCTTAGCAGTGACCGTTAACCTGGGAGAATTGTTATTTTTATTCCATGTGCTGATATTTTTCACAAAAATATAAACCATCGTTCCTAAGACACAGAAAAATATAATTGCAAATAAAATATTAAATACCTGGTCAAGTCCATAAAACATAATTTCTTCCCCCTTTATCTGCCCAGAGATTCTTTTATTATATCGGCGTTCCTACCTCGATCAGATTTCCATCATTATCCAATATCATATCCAAGCCAAACAGATCATGATAAAACTGTTTCGATTTTTCGATATCTTTTACTACTATCAAAACGTTTTTTAATTTCATAGACACTCCTCCAACTCTTATTGATTGAAGTTTACCACACTATAATGTTCTATACAACTAACATATTTACTGTCAGTCACTTCATCTTCTGAATTCTTTCGGAGTACTCGGATGTCTGAGAAAATTTCAAAAACATGACACTGATGAATAACACCACAATTTCCACCACCGGCATTACCATCCACAAGCTGTTTCCTCCGAACAGTACCGAAAAAAGCAGAATCACCATACCAATAGCAGATGCAAGTGCAGCTCCGCCGAGATCACAGCCGTTCCAACCGTTCATTGATCGTAAGATATTCTATAAACTTCCTGGTTGCCGGAGTCAGCTTTGTTCTGTCTTTCATTACCAGTCCAATTTCTCTGAAATATGGATTTCTGAATGATCGGATCGCGATCTGGTATGGAATCCGTTTCAGGATCATATCTGGAAGCACTCCGATCCCCAGTCCCCGCTCCACCATTGACATGATGGCATAATCTTCCCATGTGGTAAAACGGATATTGGGATGTGCATGGTTCTTCTCCAGCAATTCGGATACCTCCGTTTTTCCTCCGTGCTTTATCTTCGGATCTATTTTGTCAGTTATCCCTTTCTGCTGCTTTATGATTTTGGTTCTGCGATCCTCAGAGCCTGCGGCAACAGCCGTTATCCCTTTCTTGCTCTCACTCTGTCGGGAATTGTAAATGTGTTTCTAAATATTATATTTGTGGTATTCTTTAAGCTTGGCGTTTCCGGAGTTGCCGCTGCTACAGTTCTGTCCACCATGCTTTCTGCGCTCCTTCTGATCTGCCGCCTGAAAAAGGATACTTCTTCTTTTCCATTTGCACTTCATAAATGTGATCTTTATTCCGGATCTGTAAGTGCAATTCTTAAAGTGGGAATCCCTTCGGCCATCCAGGGTGCTGTATTCTGCTTTGCCAATATCTTTGTACAGGCCTCTGTGAACAGCTTTGGCTCTTCTGCAATTGCAGGCAGTACCATTGCCATGAACTTTGAATATTTTACCTATTACGTGATTACTGCTTTCGATCAGACAGCTACCACCTTTACCAGCCAGAATTACTCTGCCGGGCAGCTTTACCGATGCAGAAAAATCCTGCGGATATGTCTGGTCTTCTCTATTGTGAGCAGTCTGATCCTTATTGAACCACTTGTCATATTCCGGAATTTTTTTTCAGGATTTTTTTCTGCAGATCAAACAGTGATACAAAATGCCTGCCTTCGTATCCTGTGCATTCTTTTTTTCGAACCGCTGTGCAACCTGTACGAGATCCCGGCAGGCGTATTAAGAGGTACCGGACATTCCCTGTACCCGGCTGTTGCTACTATTATTGGAAACTGCTGTTTTCGCATTGTATGGATCTGTACGGTTTTCAGACATTATCATCAGTTAAATATTCTGTATTATGCGTTCCCGATTTCATGGGTGTTAACGATAATCCTTATTACAATCGGATTCATTGCAAAAAAGCCAGGTAAGACGTTTTGACTTATCTGGCTTTGAAGTATCATATTCTTCCGTGCGTAAAGAGGACATTCGCAATCCGCTTCGCGACCTGTGTTCAGGATGTTATCTCATTTCCACAATTTCCCTTCTTTATAATGTTTTCTGCAAAGCGCCACATAGCTCTCATTTGATCCCAACATGATCTGGGCACCTTCCCGCACAATCTTTCCGTTGGAATATCGGGTATTGCACTGTGCACGCTTCCCGCACCAGCAGACAGTGGGAACTTCTTCGATAACATCTGCTATTTCCATCAGTCGCCTGGAACCGGGAAACAGGTGGTTCAAAAAGTCTGTACGAAGGCCATAGCAGAGAACCGGAATCTCATAAAAATCCACAATATCTGATAATGTATCGACTTCTTCCGGGGAAAGAAACTGTGCTTCATCCACCAGAATGGCATTTACTTTTTTTCCGTGATACAGATATTCTGCTTTCCTGGTATCCCATAATTCCGAAATTTTTTTCATAAAATCGTCCACATATTCAGCCGGAGCCGCCAGACCTATGCGGGACTGGATCTCGTGCTCTCCATCTCTGTTATCTGTTCTTGGTTTCAGCAACACCGCATACTGACCACGTTCTTCATAATTATAACGAACCATCAGAATATTGGCAGATTTCGAGCTTCCCATCGCCCCGTATCGGAAATATAGTTTTGCCATTTTTTGTTTCTCCTTTATTACTCATACTGCTCAGGTCTTCGAAGGGATAAATAATCCAGACTGCTTCTGACTTTTTTTACCTCCTGCAGATCAATATCACACACCAGTAACTGCTCCCTGTCATCTGCTTTTGCAAGGACTTTCCCTCTTGGATCGATCACGATGGATTCCCCGGCAAACTGCATTTTATCTTCTGTTCCGACACGGTTGCACATGGCAATGAAAACCTGGTTCTGCATGGCCTGAACCCGCATTTCCCATTCAAACATTTCCATTGGCTCTGCTTTTGTATTTGCAGTCGGGACTATGATCAGGTCTGCACCTTTTTTTGCACAGGTACGGATGCTTTCCGGCATATGTCTGTCAAAACAGATTACAATGCCGATCTTTCCAAATGGTGTGGCAAAAACTTTAAAGCCGTCCTCCGCCGGTGTATAATAATCCTGCTCATAAAAATTTTCATTCTGTGCGATGTGGACCATTTTTGCAGTATCTCGGATTTTTCCTTCCGGGGAGATCCAAAGAGAAGTATCGTATCTGGCTCCTTCTGATTCCAGATAGACATTTGGTGATAAATAATATCGATGCTCCCTGGCTTTCTGGCACAATCTTACCAGTGCATCATTATCCATATCTATACAGTAATGATCCACACATATATTGTGATACTGCGGAAAAAACGGTGTCAGCTGTATTTCCGGAAAAAAGACCAGATCACAGTTTTCTGCCATATCACAGTATTTCAGGCTTTTATCAAGATTCTCGGATATTTCCTTTCCCATACTCATCTGTACAAGTGCAATTTTCATTTACCGTTCCCCTTCACATCCTTCATTTTTTCCAAAAGTTTGCTATAAACATGCTCCACAAACCACGGTTCTGTAGATCTCTCCAATGCTTCTTCCGGTGAAAACCAGGCTACGCCGCTGTTTTCGTCTGCTTTTATGGAAACCGCTTCTTCCGGGTCTGCCTCAAGGAAATATGTGATATTAAAGTGCAAATGGCTGGATACGTATTTTCCTTTTTTCACATGACCATCTACAGTCAGGGATTCCATGGAAAAAATCTCCTCGGACACCGGATGAACATTGGAGATTCCGGCTTCTTCCTTTACCTCCCGGATCGCAACAGACAGAAGATCCGTCTCCCCATCCGCATGTCCTCCAAGCCAGGACCAGGAGTTGTAAATATTGTGATATACCATAAGAACTCTGGTTCGCTCCCTGTTCACAACCCAGGCGGAAGCCGTCATATGGGCTACTGTATTTTCTCTGGAAAAAGCATTCTCATTATTTCTGATCCAGTCCAGGATCAGACGTTTGTCTTTTTCTTCCTGCTCATTATAAGGCTTGTATTCTTCTATCTGATCAGTCAATTCCTGACAGTTCATTCTTATCCTTCCCTTTCTGCTTTATTAGCACAGTCTAAATATAGCACTGATAAATCCCGCATCCTGCACTTAACCATAGGCAAATAATCGCTTTGCTTATCTGGATAATCTCATATACAAAAGCGGATACGGATTCCCTTCCTCATCATGATCCGTTCTTTTATAAGTCTGAAATCCCATATGCTCATAAAAGCCGACTGCCTGGGGATTCTGTTCGTTTACGGTGAGTTCCTGAATGTTATAAGTTTCAATACCGTACTGAAGCAGCTGCTTTCCAAGCCCTTTTCCTCTGACCTCCGGAGAAAGGAAGAGCATTTCCAGCCGATTACTGTCAATTCCCATAAATGCAACAGGCTCTCCGAATTCTTTTTCCGCAATGATCAGATATTCTACATTTTCTATTGCCATGGGAACGTATTCCCTGATCTTGATGATCTCTTCTTCCGAAAGAAAATCATGGGTTGCCCGTACAGAACTTTCCCAAACATTTAATAACTGCCGGATCAGTTGCTGAGTTCTCTCCTGAACCTGAACGATCTTTTTTTCCATCTATTTATCCTCTCGTTTATCTTATATCAAACTGATATCAGTATACCATAAAAAAGCCAGAGCAGCCTCCTCAATTTCGGAAGCTGCCCTGTCCCATTTTATACTTTTACGCTCCACATATTTCTGTATTTTCTGAAATAAAAAATACTCATAAGAATACTCAAAACCTCACCAGCTGTAATGGACATCCATACTCCATCCATGCCAAAGATCCCTGGCAGTATCAGTACCGGCGCGATCATGAAAATGACAGTTCGGCAGAAAGATAAGATCGCAGATGTTTTTCCATCGTTTAATGCAGTGAACCAGCCGGATGCAAATACGTTGTAGGCCATCATCAGGAAGCTGGTTGCCACGATCCGGAATCCATACAGTGCGATCGTCTCCACCTGGGCGTTGTTTTTTGCAAAAAAATCTACTACAGCACCGCCTGCCAGATAACTTAACTTGTGTATCCAAAAAATATCTCCTCTCTTATATATCTTCCATCTTACTCAGTAAGATATCCGCAAATTTATTCTGTACTGTAATAACAGTTTCCACATCTCTGTCATCCAGCATTCCTATGACTTCTTCCTCATACTGAAACAGCGGCTGAACCAGATTTCTGGCAAAACGTTCTCCACTTTCTGTCAGTGATATGATCTTTTCTCTTTTGTTCTGTGGATTAACCTGCATCCAGATATATCCTGCATTTAACTGTTTCTTAATAAGGCTGTTAACAGAAGTCTTAGGTGCTCCCAGTTTCATACTTAACTCTTTCTGTGTGATCTCCCTGTTTTCCTTCTGAAAAATTTCATAAAACATCATCATTTCATATAAAGTTAATTTATGTTTCGTAGCCCATACATCATATACCTGATCTATTTTCTGTGCTGATTCATAGATCCGGTCAATTTTTTCCCGGTTCGTCAATGATATTTACCTCCATAAAAAATAGTACGATTTCGTACCGTTAGATATTAGTTCGAAATCGTACTATTGTCAATAGCAATTTATAAAATTTAAGAATTATTTCACTCCGCACTCCGGCTCTTTCCCAAAAGCAGAATTCCCACCAGCAAAAATACAGGGAAAATAACCCCTGCCAGGATTCCTTTTTTCAGGTTGTCTGATAATATCCCGGACACAAATCCAACTAAAGTCGGACCTCCGGAGCATCCTACATCTCCGGCCAGTGCAAGAAGCGCAAACAGGGATGTACCTCCTCTTCGCAGTGCCATGGATGCCTTGCTGAAGCTTCCCGGCCACATGATTCCCACGGAAAATCCGCAGATGGAACAGCCGATCAGTGACACAAATGCAGATGGTGCAAGGGAAATGCAGAGATAGGAAATAATGCAGAGAATGCTGCTGCCGATCATAAATTTGTCCAGATCCATCCTGTCTCCGAATTTTCCATAAAAGGCTCTGGAACTTCCCATCAGGATCGCAAATGCCATAGGACCTGCAAGGTCTCCGATGGTCTTGGTTACTCCCAGTCCCTGCTCCGCAAATGTTGAAGCCCACTGGCTGACACCCTGTTCACTTGCACCGGCACACAGCATCATTAACATCAGGATCCAGAATGTCTTATTCCTGCATAATTCTCTTATTGTCATTCCTGTCTCGCCCTCTTCGATCAGAGTTGCGATAGGAACTTTTGTAAATGTAATACCATTTACAATAGGAACAATCGCCCAGATCAGTGCCATGATCTTCCAGTTTTCAATTCCAAATATACGGAAAAAGATCGTGGAAAGCAGGACCACTGCCACATGACCCCAGCAGTAAAAGGAATGCAGAAGGCTCATTGCCTTTTCTTTATTATCACTTGGGCAGCTCTCCACAATAGGGCTGATCAGCACTTCGATCAATCCGCCGCCTACTGCATAGATCACTACGGAAATAAATAATCCCGCAAATGCATTAGGCAAAAGATCCGGCAGGATCACCAGGCAGATCAGTCCTGCCGCTGAAAATACATGAGCCAGAACAATGGAAATCCGGTAGCCGATCCGGTCTACAAATTTTGCAGACAGAAGATCAATGAGCAGCTGGATCCCGAAATTGAATGTGATCAGCATTGTGATCTGGCTCAGTGGAATATGGTAGCTTTTTTCAAATGTCAGAAAAAGCAGCGGCACAAAGTTATTTACGATTGCCTGCACGATGTAACCCACAAAACAGGCATATACCGTTTTCTGATATTTGTCTTTCATCAGAAATCCTCCTCCATATTATTGTAATTCCTTTTCAATCTTTTGTATTATATCACCACATTTTAAAATTGTAATTGCACTTTTCTTTCATTTTATAGTACAATATCACTATATATAACAGAAAGGAATTCTGTAATCTCATGCAGAACATTCATACAAACAGCAATCTGCAGGAAACCACAAAACACGGCGGGCCTGATTTTCCTTTGGAATTTTATATAGATGATACCCGGAAATTTTATAATAACGATATCAACTGGCACTGGCATAAGGAATTTGAGATCATCTGCGTTTCAGAGGGTACTGTTACCTGCCAGGTTGAGCAGAAAACCTATACCTTACATTCCGGCGAAGGAATTTTTATCAACAGTGGTATGCTGCATCATTTCACAGCCGAAAACTATGGCGTCATGCCTAATATTGTATTTTCCCCCACTTTTCTTGCTCCAGGTGAAAGTCTTATTTACAAAAAATATATTCTGCCATTAGAAAATGCCATGCTTCCCTGCGTTATTTTCAAGCAGCAAACATGGCAAAAACATATTCTGGATCTCTGCGGTCAATTGTTTCTTAATCTGGCCTCACCGGAAAGACAGGAGCTTCTCATTCATAACCTTTTAAGTGAAATCTGGCTTATTATGACAGAGCATCTTTCCCCGGAACAGCTTACTCCCAGATCAAGTGTTCTGCCTTCACACTCTGAACGCATGATTCCAATAATGCTCGAGTATATCCAGACACACTACGCCGCCCCAATATCACTGACAGATATTGCAGCTGCCGCGAATATCAGTCCCAACACCGCTTTACGCTATTTCCGGGAAAATATCGGAATATCCCCGGTCGAGTATCTTATTCAATATCGTATCAGCATCGCCTGCAAAATATTAAGGGAAAGCTCTGACAAAATAGCCAGCGTTTCTGTCAGAGTCGGATATGACAATGTCAGTTATTTTTGCAGGATCTTTAAAAAACTTGTAGGAAAATCTCCCTCTCAATATCGAACTGAAGCGAAATCATCCGTTAATTTTTCCGGCAAATTTTCCTGAGATACTTCCGGGTACGAGCCTTGCACCGATATTCATCGCCTTTGTTAATATCCCTCATTTAACCGGACAATATTCTTTAATTCTTTTCCGTTCAGATATCGTTCCAGATTTTCCATGCAAATGTTCCAGATCATATCCTGAACTTCTGCGTTTCCTCCGAAACTTGGGCCTGCGATGTGTGGGGTGAGAATAACCTGGTCCATTTCCCACAGCGGAGAATCGAACGGAAGTGGTTCTGTCTCAAATACATCCAGGACTGCGCCTTTTAAGTGGTCCTCCTGTAATGCCCGGATCAGGTCTTCTGTTGGAATAAGGCTTCCTCTTCCTACATTGATTAGAACTGCATCTTTTTTCATGGAATGCAGACGGTCGTAATTCAGAAGTCCTTTTGTTTCCAAAGTTCCCGGAAGGCAGCCGATCACAATGTCCGCCTGTGGCAGTTTATCATCCAGTGCTGTCAGATCATATACCTCATCAAAGTCTTTCAGCTGCTGCGAATGTTCTGAGACTGCTGTTCTTTTTATTCCAGTCACATGGGTTTCAAATGCTTGCATTCTGTGAGCGATGTTTTTTCCGATGTCACCGGTTCCCAGGATAAGAACATTTTTTCCATATATGGTGTCTGATGATCTATTCTGTACCCAGAGACATTCCTGCTTGTTTTTCCAGTAAACAGGAAGTCCTCGATACAGGGCAATGATGTTCCCGATCACATATTCCGATATAATTTTTCCGAAAGCTCCGGAAGCATTGGTCAATGTAATAGTTTCCGGGAATATTTTCATTTTTGTATATTTGTCTGCGCCAGCCCAGGTCAGCTGGATCCAATGGAGATTTTCGGCTTTCCGAAGTTCCGATTCTTCCGGTTCTCCGATCACAACCTCTGCTGTTGTAATGGAGTCCCTGGTTTCATTTTCTTCAAAAACAAACTCACATTTCTTTCCGAATTTTGTTATAAACCTGTTTCGGATTTCCGGTTCACACTGTGGCTTTATCAGAATTTTTATTTTCTTCTCTGTATTTTCCATGATGTTCTTCTCCGCAGGCGATTTTCAGGATTCGTTTACCAGTTTTCCGGTCATATGCTCCGGTTTCAGCTCCAGGCAGAGAACTGCAGGACCGGAATGTTTCAGTTCATGTTCCACGTATGCTTTATCATCCGTGAATTTTTTGCATAAATTTGTGCAGATTTCCACGACCTTTTCCGGTTCTTCCACTATACGGAGGCGTCCAAACACAATCACACTTCGAATGTTTAGTGCCCATTCTCCTTCCTTTCGATATCCCTCGTCCATAACACAGAATGAAACTTTGTCACAATTTTTGATGGCATCAATCTTATGACCAGATTTTGCTCCGTGGAAATAGATTTTTCCATCTTTCTCGTTATACCAGTGGGTCATAGGCATTCCATAGGGATATCCATCCTCTCCCTGCACGGAAAGCACGCCTCTTGGTTCTTTTTTCAGGATTTCGATACATTCTTCTTTGGTTAATTCCTGTTTGGATCTTCTCATTTTTCGAAACATAAGCTAGTCCTCCTCTTGCCCTGTATTAGTCTATTTTCTGTCTGCTATGACTGTTTTTTCGTTATCTTTACTTTACTATCTTTCAAAAATAACTTTATATGTTCCCAGCACCTGTCTGCATGGAATTTTTGCTGCATTTTCTGCTGTAAATGTATCTCTGGGATAGGTCGTTTCCGGCTCTTGTGGATAGGCTGGAAGGGTTTTTCCGATGCTGACACCATGGGCATCCTTTTCAGTAAACTTCCACTGAAATGTGCAGTCACAGAATTCTTTATTCTCGGCGATCGTCTCCGGCTTTTTTAATTCCGGTGTTTCTTTCAGGAAATAACATCCCGCATTGTCTTTTTCTACCGGTGTGTTAAATTCCAGATAACCATTACTGTTGTCCTGGATCTCTGCATTGATTCTGAGAACCGGACGCAGAGAAACAAATCCCTCCGGAATGATCGCCCTGATCCTGTCCTGCTCAATGCCATAGGCCATTACGTATTGTTCTACCTGCATGAATTTTTCCCCTTGTTACTTATTCCATGTTCCATGGCTGTTTTTTGTTATATTCTATTTCCAGCTCTTCCGCCAGATATCCATCACTCATACAATGCATATCTGAAATTCCCTCACTTATCAACTGATACAGCTGTGAATGATAAAAAATACCCAATGCTGTTTCAACAGAAATCCCCATTTTTTCTGCAAATAATTCTACTATCCGTACATATTTCTTTTGTAACAAAATCGGATTAGCATTCATACTTCAAAACTCCTCTCATAATGAAGATGCTCCAAAGACTCCTCTGTGCGAAAACAGATTTGCATATTCGGCTTTTCATACTTCAGTCTGCTAATTGCCTCATTTTTGTCAATCAACTGATCAAAATATAGTTCAACCGTATTGAACACTTTATCATTGGCACTCCGCCCATAACAATATCATAATCTGAATCATCCTTTTCTCTTCTGCAATTCATAATAAAATCCAGCCATTCTTCAGAATAAGAATCGAATTTCAAAATTTTCAGATTTTCCTGTGCGTTTTCTTCAAACTCAAAGGTTGTAACAATCCCTTGTTTACCGCGCCGTTTGAATTTTCCACACCATTTCACAGCCTGGTCTCTGAGAGGTGTCACATAAAATCCTTTACCAAAATCAACATCTGACCGGGAATGTTTTAAATCTGGATTTTTCACTTCAAGCCATGAGCCATGATATACTATCATTACAAAACACCTCTCTCTTTCATAACCTCAATAATATCATCCACAATATATTCTTTCCCCTGGGTATGAAGTATCTCATATTCCGGAATGATGTAATCATTCAAAATATCACTTTTTTCTGTCAGCGCATCATATACCTTTTCTGCACTTACACCCAGTTTTGCTGCTATATTTTCAATACAAAATATCGCAAACTCCAGTTCTCTTGACTTTTCTATGTTTTGTTTCATCATTCCCAAGGCCTCCTGTATCAGATATCAACACCCAAACAACTTCGCAGTTTTCTCCATCCTCTCTGCGATCGGCACTCCAAACGGGCAGCGGGTTTCGCATTCCTGGCAGCCGATGCATTCGGAGGCTTTGTGCTCCAGAAGTTCATAGTGGGATCTTATGGTTGCGGGGACTTCCGGCTGCATGGTGGCAAGATCGTAGAATTTATTGATCATGGCAATGTCCAGTTCTGCCGCACATGGCTTGCAGTGTCCACAGTAGGTGCACTCTCCTTTATAGGAATGGAACGGTGCATTGGCGATCACAGACGCGTAATCTTTTTCTCCCTCCGTTGCTGTTTCATATGCTACGGCATCATTGACCTGCTCTTTTGTATCGTAGCCGCACATGATGGAACAGACTGCAGGCCTTGTAAGTGCGTAATGGATGCACTGTACCGGTGTCAGGCTTACACCGAAAGGAGAACGTTTTTCGTCAAAAAGTCTTCCGCCTGCAAAGCCCTTCATAACTGTGATTCCCACATCATTTTCCTCGCATGCTTTGTACAGGCGGGCACGGTCTGCATCGATTCCCTTCAGACTGCTGTCAAACTCTTCTGCAAACATGGTATCAATGTTCTCACTTGCAGGAAGCATGTCAAACGCAGGATTGATGCTGAAAAGGATCATCTCCACATAGCCGGATTCTGCCGCTTTCTTCGCCACTTTCGGATTATGGGAGCTCATACCGATATGACGGATCACACCTGTTCTCTTCAGTTCCATTACGTAATCCATATATTCAGACTGCTGAAGATCATCCCATTCTTCCTCAGAATCTACGTAATGGATCATTCCAAGATCAATATAATCCGTCTGGAGTCTTTTTAAAAGATCTTCGAATGCAGGACGCACATACTCCATCTCTCTGGTACGGTAATATTGCTCATCCTTCCAGGTTGATCCGATATGTCCCTGGATAAACCATTTGTCACGGTTCTCCTTAATTCCCTCCCCAATGATATTTCTGGATTTCGGGTCCGGCATCCAACAGTCCAGGATATTGATTCCTTTTGAAGATGCATAATGGATCAGCTCAATACTTTCCTCCTCCGGATGGCGCTCCAGCCATTCTCCTCCAAAACCGATCTCACTGACCTGAAGCTCTGTTTTTCCTAATCTTCTTGTTTTCATTACTTTTTCCTCCTGATCTATTCTATAATTATACTCTTAAATATCTCTGCTGCCTTACTGAATACCGCATGCTTTTTCCATACCAGAGCCTGTCTGGTAGGAAGCTGGGGTTCCAGCGGAAGAAAACATACTTCCGGATCCAGTTCCGGTGCCAGCATCTCTCTGGTTGTCAGAAAATACCCTAACCCCTGCTGTACAAAAGAAATGGGGCTTCCATGAACCACATTATAGGTTGCCGCAATATTTAAGTCCTCCACATCCATTTCTGCCCAGTGCGCAATCTCATTCTGAAGACCAATTCTCTGATGCATGATGAGAGGCATTGTCCTGATATCTTCTTTTGTTATCACTTTTCCGCTGGAAAATGGATCGTCTTTCTTTGCAAGGATTCCCCATTGTGAAATCTCTTTCAGGGAAAAAAAATCGTATTTCACATTGTCAATGGGCTGCAGCATAACTGCAAAATCCAGTGTTCCATGGTTCAATCGCTCCGACACGTCTGTGGCATCTCCACTGTAAAAATGAAACTTCACATCCGGATATCGTTCCCGAAGCTTCGCAGCTGCCCCAAGAACCGATGGCGGCGTACCTCCACCCATATAAATATCTCCGATGACATCTTCCGTATCTGAGCTGATTTCCTGCTGGGTCTTCTCCACCAGTTCCAGGATTTCTTCTGCCCGCTTGCGCAAAAGAACCCCCTCCTCTGTCAGAGTGATCTTCCGTTTTCCACGGATCAGAAGTTTTTTCCCCAGTTTCTTCTCCAGTTCCATCAGTTGCTTTGACAGAGAAGGCTGTGCAATATGCAGGCTCTCTGCTGCCCTTGTGATATTCTCTTCCCTTGCCACTGCCAGAAAATAACGTAATTCACGAACTTCCATAAGCATCTTCCTATCATTCTTATTAGCTATATAATATCATAGTTAATAGGTATTTGCTATTATTTTTCAAGGATATATACTGTATATGGTATGAGGCAAAAAAGCTTCTGTTTGCATTATCATTTTACTAAAATCAATGAGGTGTTCTTTATGAAATCAAAAAAACAGACCGCAAAGCTGGATATCCTGAACGGTTCTATCTGGAATAAGATTCCTCTGTACGCTCTCCCTGTAGCAGCAACCGGAATTCTGGAACAGCTGTTTAACGCATCGGATATTGCGATCGTAGGAAATTTTGCCAGCACAGACCGTACTGTTGCCATTGCTGCGGTAGGTGCCAACAGCCCTGTGATCGGCGTGATCCTGAATCTTTTCATCGGTCTCTCCCTGGGAACCAATGTTGTCATTGCCAATGCTATCGGGAGAAAAGATGAGCATGAAGTCCAGAAAGCTGTGCACACTTCCGTTCTGGCCGCTTTTCTGGCAGGTATCCTGACTACTTTGCTTGGAGAATGGCTGATCGGAAATTTCTTAAATCTGCTTAATGTTCCGGCAGATGTTTTTCCATATGCACTTTTGTATATCCGTATTTATCTTCTGGGATTGCCTGTGATCTTTCTCTTTAATTTTGAGGCTGCTATTTTCCGCAGTACCGGCGATACCAGGACACCTCTTCTGGCCCTGTTCTGCGGCGGTGTATTGAATGTGCTTTTGAATCTCTTTTTTGTAATCGTCCTTGGAATGAATGTGAACGGAGTTGCCACAGCCACAGTGATCGCCAATATTGTCAGCTCCTCCATTCTTTTTATCAAACTGACAAAAACAGAGAAATGGGTACATCTTGACTTACATAAACTATCCATTGACAGAGCCTGTCTCCTGAAGATCCTGCGGATCGGACTTCCTGCCGGAATCCAGAGTGCCGTATTTAATATCGCCAATCTGGTGATCCAGTCTGCTATCAACAGTCTTGGAACTCTTGTGATCGCAGCATCCAGTGCAGCCTTCAATATTGAGATCCTGGTATATTATGTATTTAATTCATTCAGCCAGGCCTGCACAACATTCGTGGGACAGAATTATGGCGCAAAGCAGATCCGGCGATGCAAAAAAGTTCTGCTGTTATGTGTAGCCGAAGGTCTGGTAACAACTGCTGCAGCTGCCATCCTGATCCTCTCCAGCGGAAAATTCCTGCTCTCCCTGTTTAACAGTGATCCCCAGGTTATTGACATCGGTTATACCCGTCTGGTCATTATCTTTTCCGCATACATTTTCAGTCTGCTCTATGAGATCATGTCCGGCTATCTCCGGGGTTTCGGGATTTCTTTTGTCCCGGCACTGCTTACAACCATCGGTGTCTGCGGAACCAGGATTGCATGGGTATATGCCGTATTCCCGAACCACCGCAGTTTTTCCAGCCTGATGATGGTTTATCCTGTCAGCCTGTCCACAACGGCGTTGCTTATTCTCATCACAGTGCTTGTTTATCATCCGGCCCGCAGATACCAAAACAGGACCGACAGACATTAATCGTCTGCCGGCCCTGTTCTTTCTTAAACTTATACCATATCACTCCGCCGGATGATTCCAATCCCAATGGCATACGGGCCTGTATGCACACCGATGGTAGCTCCGATCCGGTGAATGGGAACTGTCTCTGTTGTTCCGAATTTTTCTTCCAGGCTCTGCATCAGCATTTTCTGGAAGCTCTCCGCTTCTTCATATCCATAGCAGTAACCAATGACCAGGGAACAGTTCTCTGGAGTATACCCGTTCTCTTCCATGTAATCAAGAAGCAGGTCAATGGTTCCTGCCATAGATTTTTTTCTGCCCCTTTTCAGCCCCGGTGAATAAATCTCACCGTCCTTTAAGGTAATCAGCGGTTTCACATTGAGAAGCTTACCTGCAATGCTGGCAACCTTTCCAATGCGTCCGCCGTGCTCCAGATATTCCAGATTTCCTACCGTAAAAAAGATCCTCTGGGTATCTGTCAGCTGGTTCATTCTTTCAATGCTGTCTTTCAGAGTATAACCCAGGTCACGAAGTCTGCAGGCTTCCAGCACATAAAGCCCCTGCATCAACGTACAGGCCAGAGAGTCAATGATCTTCACCTGAATGTCCGGATACTTCTCTGCAAGCATCTTTGCTGCGATCTCTGCGGACTGCATGGAGGAACTAAGCTTGGTGGAAATACAGATACAAAGGATATCTTTTCCCTCTTTTGCCTTTTCTTTAAAAACTTCATAATAATCATTTGGAGACGGTGCCGCTGTCAGCGGAAAAACATTGGACTCCGCCACCATTTTCCCGTAAAAATCCTCCAGACGGATTTCTACACCTTCTTTTTTATATTCTTTTCCGTCAAAAGAAACCAGGAAATGCACCTCGCCGATTTCTTTTTCTTTCACGATCTCTTCCGGCAGATCGCAGGAACCGTCACTTACAATAGTAAAATATTTTTCCATAAAAACCCTCTTCACACGATAATAATGTTAATTCTTTTATTATAATCATTTTGACAATTTCTGTCCATGTAAAACTATAACACTTACACGACAAACGCATGAATGGTTAGCAACTGCAAATTCTATTTTTTTCTACTTTTTAAGCTTCTAAAAGCTCTTCTAAATACTTAATTGGACGCAAACTTACTACGAACCTTTTCTTTCTCATTGACA
>NZ_JAAIUN010000129.1:0-318 GCF_013317245.1 Blautia sp. MSK.20.85 | reverse complement strand
CTCCGACTGCAACCAGTGCAATCAAAAGATACGTTCCAAATGGACTTTTATCTTCTGGCATCTGAATGTCATCCTCTACCTTATCTTTCTCAGCTGACTCTGTCGTTTCCGGTTTTTCTTCCTCTGCTTTTTTCTCTGGTTCTGCATAAACAGTATCTACTTCCGGAAGTGTCACGGAATCAGAAAGTGTGAAGTTCATCAGATCTTTCTCACTAACTTCGGTAAGGAAATACACATTATCCTGCGATTTTGAATTGTCGATGATCAGATAGAAAATCTTACCACTCTTAGTTGAAATGGTATAAAACTCTTTTGTGC
>NZ_JAAIUN010000128.1:0-320 GCF_013317245.1 Blautia sp. MSK.20.85 | reverse complement strand
AAGAAAAAGCAAGTCACATTGTTTCTGCATGGAGTAAGGAAGATGGATTTTGTCTGGGACAGAAAGCAGTCAAAGAAAAAAGCAATGAAATAACAGCGATTCCAGAGCTGTTGGAAAAAATCCAGATAAAGGGTCAGATCATTACGATTGATGCAATGGGAACGCAGACAGCGATCGCAGGAAAAATCAGGCAGAAACGAGCGGATTATGTTCTGGCATTGAAGAAAAATCAATACACAATGTACGAAGATGTAAAAGAATACTTTTCGAATGAGGAGTTTCAAAAAGAAATGCGCGAAAAGGGGGCATATAAGAAGACC
>NZ_JAAIUN010000127.1:0-321 GCF_013317245.1 Blautia sp. MSK.20.85 | reverse complement strand
AACCATAAAGTGAAGCAGACTTATGTGAAACCGGAAGATGACTGGATCCGGATTGAGAAAAATCATGAGCCACTGGTGAGTGACCGTGATTTTGAAATTGTTCAGAGACTTCTGGGCATGGATACACGTACTTCACCTGACCAAAAGCAGGTATATCTGTTATCCGGAATTGCTGTATGTGCGGATTGTGGTGCACCTATGACAAGAAAGGTTTCCACTGTGGCAGGGAAAAAATATGCTTATTATCTATGTTCCACAAATAAAGAAACAAAACGCTGTTCCAGTCATAGAATACCGGAAAAGGATCTGGAAGATGCCGTA
>NZ_JAAIUN010000033.1:0-36458 GCF_013317245.1 Blautia sp. MSK.20.85 | reverse complement strand
TTTTACGGACGGCTACTGACCCCGCTGTCTATTCAACAAGCGGAACGTCTCGTCCAGTGAAACTCATCAATGTAATATCTGGTAGATTTATGTGCAGCACGATTGACTGTTACCCTGTTCCAGACCTGATCCTGAACAATCAGCATACCAAGTTTTTTAAGTTGCTTACCAAGGTCTTTAATGTCGAAACATACCAGACGGTTATTCAACTCAACATTCGTGCGATGGTTGAATACTTTAAGAGAACCATTAACATAGATTTCCAGTGCCGTTGCCAGACGCTGTGCCTCTGGTTCTTCCTGCTTGCGAAGCAGATTGTATAAATCCTCCAGTATCGGCATCTTCTCTGGAACCGGATCTGCAAGATAGTCCTGATATACCAAGCGGACACAACGGTCAATAATCGTCTTTTCTACTGGCTCCAAGCCATTCTTCCCACCTACTACCAGTTCACAAAGTGAAAGAATAAAATCTGATTTCAGAGATAACGGATCGTCATCATCCGCATAATTGGTGTTAATATCCATCGGATTGATATAATCATGACTAGTTGGCGAAATACGAACAACCTGTCCATTGAATGCCCGGACTATGGGAAAATACTCGCCTTCTGGATCACAGATAATAATATCGTCCTTTGTCACGATAAAAACATTGGTAATTTCACGTTTTGCCGCAAAGGACTTACCAGCTCCCGGAGTACCCACGATCAAGCCATTCGGGTTTTTCAGTTTCTTCCTGTCAGCCATAATCAGGTTGTTAGACAAGGCATTCAGACCGTAGTAAATGGATTCTCCACCCATAAATAATTCCTGTGTCGTGAACGGAACAAAAATCGCTGTTGAAGTTGTCGTTAATGCTCTTTTAATAGGAATCCAGTTTTTTCCAAGTGGCAGACTGCTCATAAGTCCCGGTTCCTGCTGATAATCAAGCCTCTTTAATGCACAATTATATTTCTGTGCAATACCTGCGGTCTGAAATACCACATTTTCCAGTTCCTGTTTATTTTTTGCAGTATTTAAAAACACCACCGTCACAAGAAACATTCTCTCATTCCTGGATTGCAAATCTTCCAGAAGCCTCTTTGCTTCCCCTCCGTAAGTATTCAAATCAGACGGGATAATATCCATATCATATCCGGAACGAACTGCTTTTTTCTGCTCCTCAATTTTCATCCTGTTAATATCTGTAACCTTTGCTTTTACCAACTTAATCGCTTTCATCTGGTCGATGGACTGGATGTGAAGATTCACAAGCAGATTGCAGTCCATTTCCAGAAATTCCGCAAGCATTTTATCAGTCAGCTCCGGTGCCAAAATCTGCAGGTAGGATACTGCCCCGATAGTATCTCCCATCTGAAAATCTTTTCCGTTCTTAAACACAAAACTGGATGGTGCGATATAGTCCTTGGTATTCAGTCCGGTACGCAGCACATCGTCATAGCTGAACCGGAACGGAACTTTATTGTCCTGGTTGAACGTTTCATACATAATCTGCAAACGCTCCACGCCATTCAACGGATAAGCAGACACCCCTAATACCTTAAAGTTATTGAGAATATCCGTTTCGATACGCTCCAGTTTCGGTTTTGCTTCCCGGATATTGTCTGCTTCGATTCCAAATGTAAGATACTTTGTTCTGACAAGACCATTATTTCCCTTTGCCAACTGGTTTCTGAGCATCTGAGCAAACTCCATACGCAGATCATCAAAACTGTCATTCTGCTTCTTAATGCGAATCACATCTTCATATTCTGCCATATTGCTGTGATGATTGATAAAGGACAACTGGAAATGAATCGTACTGTCAAAATAGTTCAGGAAATCACACCAGTTTTCAAAAATCGCATTTTTATCTTCGTTCTGTGCCAACTGATAGTTAATATCATAAAAACGGATGGTCTTGGAATAATAACCATCTTCCACACGACAGATACCGTCTTTTCCCATTTCTCTGTATGGAATAGACTGTTGTGCGGTAATCTTCTTTTCTTTATTTCCACCACTCGTATTCCTGTTTACTTTTTTTACAGCTCCCTTTTTACCATTGGATTTTACAGAAGATGACACTGCTGGTTTCGTCTTCTTTTTATATTTATTCTCTTTTTTCGCCTGTTTCTTTGCTGCTTTTTCTTCACGAGCTGCCAGCTTTGCCTCCTGCTTTGCACGTTTTTTATCTTCTTTTTCGTGTGCCTTATGAAGTTTTGCTTCATACTTCTGTGCTTTTTCCCAGGCTCGCTGCTCTCGTCTGCTTAATTTACGTCTTGGTCTGCGGATACCCCGATGTCGCTCCAGTGCTTCATACCCTGTAACCATAGGTACTCCCTTCAAACGCTGTCTGTCCTTGACAAAATCTTCTGCTTCATCCATGGCAAACACTGGTAAACCATCAGCAGAATCTGCTTCATCTAACCACCAGTCCTCTGGATAAGAAGCATCTTTGGCATGTTCTGGCAGCAATTTATCATTTTCTCTTCTTTCCACGAACTGTACCTCCCTTCGATTTTGTTATAATTTTTCTTTTCTCATACATATTTTCCACCTCATACTTTCGCAACGGAGGACGGATAAATTTTACTGTAATCATATTTTTCAGGACTTTTTCTAAAGGAAGTCCGTCTTTCTCATACATGGCAAACAAAAAAGCCGGAAGCATCAACAAACACATTCCGGTTGCCGCATTACTTGAACCAATCAATCCTCTTGCCAGGAAATAAAATGGAAGCCCTACTGCCGCTGCAATGCCAAGACAGATAAGCTGACGTTTTGTGAGGTTCAGAATAATCTTATTTTTAACTTTCGTCAGATCTTTGGGTACTGATACAAAAGCCATTTTCTATCATCTCCTTTTTTATATTTAATGTGTGTTAAACACACTCTTTGAGAAATTGGCTGTTTTCATAAGGCTGAAGCAAAGTACAACCGTATAAGCCATTACACTGAGCAATGCTGTATGCACGTTATCTGATACCTGTATATTAGCAACCAGTACGGAATAAATGCCCACACACACCATGATAAAAAATCCCTGGAATGCCAATGCGAATAATCCTCTTAAGTAATTGCTGCCAATCTGTCCCCATTCCCGATTGCTCATTGTTGCAAACGGAATTGCACCGATTGACGAATACAAGTAAATCTCAATCATACGTCCATAAAGAATGACCGTTATAAAAACGGAAATAACCTTTAAACACAGGCTTGCCAGAAGTGTTTCCAGTGCCAGTATGACCAGTTCCCCTACTTCCATTGATTCCATTGCCGTTTCCATTGAAGTGACCACCGAATCAATATTAATTGCTGTCTGATGATTGATCACTCCTGATGCCCGGTTCACTACATTCTGTCCCACATCAAAAATTGCCATAGTAATTGTGAATGCATTACTTACGAACCAGACTGCAACCCACATTTTAAAAAAATATTTGAAGAACATCCACGTATCAATGTCATGCATGTTGTTCTTCTCTGTGAGCATGGAAATCAGCTCATAACACAGCACAAAGGTTATAATCATCCCGGCAATCGGCACGATCACAGAATCTGACAGATTCTGAATCAGACTAAATATACTGCCATTCCATCCCTGGGGCGTTTGCCCAACCTGACTTGCAATATCACCGGTTTTTTCATTTACATCGGTAAACATGTTCGTCAGGTTTGAGCTGACCATGCCTGTAAGGAGGTTACGCATCCATTCTTCTATGGACTCAAAAATCTTATCCATGCGTGTTCTCCTTTCTTACTGCCACGGCTAAAATAAATTCGCCAGTAATGGTACAAGCTGTGTACCGATTAAAACGACACCTCCACCTGCCATAAGCTGCTTGATTCCCTGTGACTTCGCACCCGGATTATCATTACCATAACCTTCCAGAAGATTGATAACTCCCCAAACTGCAAGTCCTGCTCCGATTGCGACAACGAGTGTCTGTAAAATATTAATTGCTGATGTAAAAAACGCCATAATCTATGTTCTCCTTTCGTAACTCCTGTTTTTCATTGTGATTTTTTACTGGTTACTACTCGGAGGGTTCCGCCCTGATGGGCGGTCTTTCATGCTTGTGCATATCGCTACCTCCCAAAAGGGCATAAAAAAAGAGCTATGTATGTTTTACGTTACATGCCCTGTGCCTTCATTTTCATTATTTGATTGTTCTTCCAGTTCACTGCCTTCATACATATAAAGGTCGAACTGTTCTTCCGGATCTAACCGGACTTCCATCTGATGTTTCATGTATTCTTCCACATGGAACTCATTCTTTTTATCATAATCGGATAACTGCTTATACCGTTTATGTTTTGTAATGTCAAATTTATCACTGTAAAACGGACGGACACCACGAAGCTGTAAAATACACTTGTTACCGTCCATGACTGCCAGTTCATCCCGACTCATCAATTCTTTGCCACAATGTCAAGTGATGAATTAAAAAAAGCTATCAAAGAAATCCTTCTTCGATAGCAGCGTATTCAACATCTATTCACATTTCCTGCCTTGCGTTCTTCGAGCTAATGAAATATAATGAAAGAAATTGTCGGAGGTATGAGCATGGACTACATGACACTCAAAGAGGCAAGCGAAAAATGGGGCGTTTCGTCCCGTCAAGTCAACTATTACTGCGTCGAGGGGCGTATTCCCGGCGCTGTGAAAATGGCCGGTGTTTGGCTGCTTCCTAAAGATGCTGTAAAGCCGGTCGATGGCAGAACAAAGGAAGGGAGAGCACAGAAGTGAGTCGAATTTTGCTTTTAGAAGACGATGAAGCGCTGGGGCGTGGTATTTGTATGGCACTTGAAACACCAAACTGTACCGTCACACATTGCAGCACACGTCTCCAGGCAATCAAGATTTTGCAGGGCGTAGTTTTTGATTTATTGATTTTGGATATTAACCTGCCAGACGGCAGTGGGCTGGAACTGTTGCGAACACTGCGACAGAATGGCACCTCCACACCTGCTATTTTGCTTACGGCTAATGATTTGGAACTGGATGAAGTTACCGGTCTGGAAGCTGGGGCAGATGATTATATTACCAAGCCTTTCTCCTTGGCAGTGCTCCGGGCCAGAGTAAATGCCCAACTGCGGCGCTCTGTCCCGGTAAAGCAGGAACGGATCGAATTGAACGGTTTCATCCTCGACTTCACACGGATGGAGTTTTCCAAAGAAGGGACAATCATCGACCTTTCCAAGACAGAACAGCGCCTGTTGCGCCTGCTGGTGGAGAACCGGGGCCGCACGTTACCAAGAGAATTGCTGCTTGAAAAGGTGTGGGACGGCGGCGAGTTTGTGGATGAAAATGCCTTATCTGTGGCGGTGCGGCGCCTGCGCGGGAAGCTCGGGAATGCCCCGATCAGAACTGTGTACGGGGTTGGTTACACTTGGGAGGTAAGCAAATGACAGCTTTGACCTGGGTGTTGCTGGCTTTCGCTGTCATTGGGCTTCTATTTGGGCTCTGGCAGTGGACGGCCCGGCGCAGAACCGTTCAGCGGCTGGATAATATGTTGGAACAGTCTATTTCCAGTGGTTTTACCGAGGAACATTTTGATGAAACAGAACTGTCTGCGCTGGAGACAAAATTTGCTCGCTTCCTGCGCGGCTCTGCTCATACGCAAAAAACGATGAAAACCGAACAGGAAGCGGTGAAAACACTGATCTCCGATATTTCCCATCAGACGCGCACACCCATCGCAAATTTACTTGTATACGCTTCGCTTTTGACGGAAAGCGATCTGTCGCCGCGTCAGCGGGAACAAGTCCAGGCGCTGCTAACACAGGGGGAGAAACTGTCATTTCTGATTCAGACTCTGGTTAAGGCTTCGAGATTGGAAACAGGTATTGTGGTTCCAACTCCCACACTGGGTCCTGTGGCTCCTTTATTAGAGGCGACTGTCGAACAGGAAAGACCTGCGGCGGAAAAAAAGAAAATCACCTTGCAGAACCTTCCGTTTGTAGGCGACGCCTCCTTTGACCCGCGCTGGACAAGCGAAGCCCTTGGCAATGTTGTAAACAACGCGGTAAAGTACACACCCGCTGGCGGAAGGGTTACCGTATCTGCACAGATGCTCGAAACCTTTTGCCGGGTGGACGTGACGGATACGGGCCCCGGTATTCCAGAAGAAGAACAGGGCGGGATTTTTAACCGCTTCTATCGTGGTACGTTAACGCACTCGGCGGAGGGGCTTGGCCTGGGACTTTACCTGGCACGGGAAATTCTGTCCCTTCAGGGCGGTTATATCAAAGTATCCTCCAAACCAGGAAACGGAAGCACTTTCTCACTGTATTTGCCTCGTGCGTTGAATCGGATATGAAGAACAGGAAATCTTTCAACTCTGTTAGATTTGAGAAAGGCTCAGGAAAGAATTATGTGGTAAAGTCTGTATTGTCAAAAGGCAATGCAGACTTTTTTGTGGAGGTATACAAGATGACGATTTTAGAAACCAAAAACTTAAAGAAATATTACGGAAAAGGAGATACGCAGGTAAAAGCACTGGATGGTGTCAATCTCAGCGTGGAGGACGGGGAGTTCGTAGCCATCGTGGGCACCAGCGGCTCCGGCAAGTCCACCCTGCTCCACATGCTGGGGGGCCTGGACCGGCCCACTTCCGGCTCCGTCACCGTGGACGGGAAGAACATCTTCTCCCTGAAGGATGAGGCACTCACAATTTTTCGCCGCCGAAAAATTGGTTTTGTATTTCAAAGTTTTAACCTGGTGCCGGTGCTGACGGTGCGGGAAAACATCGTTTTGCCCATCCAGTTGGATGGTGGTAAAGTAGATGAGCGCTATGTAGGTGAGGTAGTCACCGCCTTGGGGCTGGAAAAGAAGTTGAACAGCCTGCCGGGGCAGCTTTCCGGCGGCCAGCAGCAGCGGGTGGCTATCGCCCGTGCCTTGGCGACCAAACCGGCCATTCTCCTGGCCGACGAACCGACCGGAAACTTGGACAGCCGTACCAGCCAAGATGTACTGAGCCTGATGAAGGTGACGGGCCGGAAATTTTCCCAAACGATGGTCATGATTACACACAACGAAGAAATTGCCCAACTCTCTGACCGAATTGTCCGCATTGAGGATGGGCGGATTGTGACACAGTAAGGGGGGAGAGCCATGAAAGTTTCAAATCGAAAATGTGTTCGCCATTTGGCGTGGAAAAGCCTGCTGGCAAGCCGCACGCGCAATCTGATTGCCATTGTGGCTATCGCCCTGACAACGATGCTGTTTACTTCTCTATTCACCATCGCCTTGTCCATCAACGATGGGTTTCAGCAATCCAATTTTCGACAGGTGGGCGGCTTCTCCCACGGCGGATTTAAGTACATGACCCAGGCGCAGTTTGATGAACTGAAGGATGATCCTCTCATCGGCCAGTGGGGCGAACGGAGATACCTGGGTATGCCTAGGGAGGCGCCTTTCAATAAAGCTCATGTGGAGGTGAGCTTTGCCGACGCCAACGAGGCCCACTGGATGTACTGTGACCCGGTGGAAGGCTCTTTGCCGCAGGAGGGCACCGACCAGGCTGCTACCGACACCCATGTACTGGAACTGCTGGGCATAAAGCCGGAGATCGGGGCCGAGTTTACCCTCACTTTTGACGTAGATGGACACGAAACCACTCAAACCTTCACCCTCTGTGGCTGGTGGGAATACGATGAGGCCATTGTGGCGAACCATGTCCTGATTCCCGAAAGCCGGGTGAACGAAATCCTGGCGGAAGTGGGCGTAGATCCTGACAGCCCTGATGACGGCATGACAGGCCGGTGGAATTTGGACGTGATGCTGAAAAGCGACTCCCGACATATCGAGCGGGATTTGAACCAAATTTTGGAAAACCACGGCTACCAGAGCGAGACCGCTGGGGACAATTACATTGATACCGGCGTCAACTGGGGCTACACCGGGGCCCGGATGTCCGACATTGTGGACCCCATGACGGTCATGGCCATTGCCGGGGTAATCCTGCTTATCGTTTTCACCGGGTATCTCATCATCTACAATGTGTTCCAGATCTCGGTGGCCGGGGATATCCGGTTCTATGGCCTTCTGAAAACCATCGGCACCACCCCCCGGCAACTGCGGCGGATCATCCGTCTGCAAGCCCTGACCCTCTCTGCTGTTGGTATCCCCATCGGGCTGGTGATCGGCTGGCTGATCGGCGGGCAGCTAACCCCGGTGATTGTGGCCCGGCTCAACGGGATTATGCCAATGACCTCTGTAAGCCCCTGGATCTTTGTCGTTTCCGCGGCCTTCGCACTGCTGACGGTGCTGATCTCCTGCCGGAAGCCGGGACGGATGGCGGCCAGGGTCTCCCCGGTGGAGGCAGTGCGCTACACCGAAGGCAGCAGCGAAAAGACCCGTGTTAAGGGCCGGAAGGCCCGAAAGGTCAGTTCCTTCACGATGGCCTGGGCCAACCTGGGCCGCAGCAAGGGAAAGACCGTGGTGACGGTGCTGTCGCTGTCACTGGCGGTGGTGCTGCTTACTGTGACGGTGAACTTTGCCGGTGGCTTTGATATGGACAAGTATGTGTCCAATTTCACCGCCAGCGATTTCATTGTGGCCAATGCTGGAAAATTCCAGACCAGCACCCTGTTCAGTGCGGAACAGGCCGTGCCCCAGTCCGTCATTGATGACATCGACGCCCAGGGCGGCATCACCGACAGCGGCGTGGTGTACGGCCAGACCTCTCCTGTGCTGGAGTACGTCACCGAAGACTGGTTCCGGCAGAACAAGCAGAACTTCTACACCCCGGAGGAGATGGACAACCTGATACGCCTGACTGATAAGAACGAGGCGGGCCTGCTGGCCGACGGGGTTCAGATCTCCGGTATGAGCGATTTTGCCCTGGACCACCTGACGGTGCTGGAGGGAGATTTGTCCGCCCTCTACGAGCCGGGCAGCCGGGCTATCGCCGCCGTATACTCAGAGGACGATTATGGAAACGCAGACATGGCCTCCCACTGGGCCCGGTTGGGGGACACCGTCACCCTCCGCTATGTGGAGGAGAGCGAGTATTACGACCCAGACACCGGCGAGGTCTGGGCTTCCCTGGAGGATGTGCCGGACGGGGCCAACTGGGTGGAGCGGCCGGTGAAGTACCGGGACGTTGACTACACCGTGGCGGCCCTGGTGACGGTGCCCTCCGCCCTCAGCTACCGCTACTATGGTAGCGATGAGTTCATCCTGAACGACGAGACCTTTGTCCAGGACACCGGCACGTCGGATGTGATGTACTACGCCTTCGACACCACCGACGAGACCAACGCCGCCATGGAGTCCTTCCTGGCGGATTACACTGAGAACGTCAACCCGGAGCTGGACTACGAGAGCAAGGCCACCTATGCTGGGGAATTTGAGAGTATGCGCTCCATGTTCCTGCTGCTGGGCGGTGCGCTCAGTTTCATCGTTGGGTTGGTCGGTGTGCTGAACTTCTTCAATGCCATCCTGACTGGCATCATTGCACGTCAGAGGGAACTGGCGGTGCTCCAGGCCGTGGGCATGACCGGACGGCAACTGCGCGCTATGCTGATCTGGGAAGGATTGCTGTACGCTCTGGGGGCGGCAGGGCTGGCTCTGATTTTGACGCTGACGTTGGGCCCGATTGCCTTCCAGGCGGTGGAAGGACTATTCTGGTTTTTTACCTACCATCTGAACCTCACGCCCTTCCTGTTCATCATCCCTCTCTTTGCCTTGCTTGGGGCTGGTATTCCTGTTATCACCGGCCATGAGATGGCAAAACGCACCGTAGTGGAACGGTTGCGGATGGAGTAAACCCAATCAATATAATGCTGCCGGACGACGGCAAAATAAAAGCCCCATCCCTCAATGGTTGTGAGAGATGGGGCAAACTATTTACGCTGCAATCTCCGGGATTTCCCCGACAAAGTTATACACGATCTTGACTTCCTGCACCTTCTGGCCGTCCACCTTTTTGACCTCGCCAATCAGGATTTTGCTGATAAGCCGGTTCAGTACCGCCTCGTCCAGTTCCTCAATGGCGGCATAGCGCCGGATTTCCTTGATAAAGGTGCGGACTTCGCTTTCCTGTGCGTCCGCCCGGCTCTGCATCAATGCCAGATCGTGCAGGCGTTTCTGGTTGGCTTCCTGTTCCTGTTCCAGCGCCGCCGTCAGCTTCATAAACCGCTGTTCAGTCAGGACGCCTTTGGCCTTATCGGTGTACAGGCTTAAAAACATCCCGTCAATTTCCTGATTCCGGGCTTCCAGCCGTTTCCGTTCCTTCTCTGTCTGGGAAGCGTCCACCAGATACCGGCGCTCCATCCGGCTGCTGAGCCGCTGGTAAAACGCATCGGCGTCCTTCATGGCCTGCGCCGCCAGTTCCTGTATATCCTTCAGCACCAGATTGTACAAATCCCTGGCCTCGATCTTGTGGCTGGAGCAGACCTTGCAGCCCATGCGGTTGTAGGTCTGACAGATATAATACGCCTTGTCGATCGGCTCCCGCATCTCGCCGGTGAAGCGGTTCTTCCCGGTTCTCCCGACCTTCTCATACCGCACCTGCATGGACTTCCCGCAGGTGGCGCAGTAGACCAGCCCGTGGAACAGATTATAAAAGGGGCAGGAATTTCCCTGAATGGTCGGTCTGCGGTCAATCAGTTCCTGCACCTGTTGCCATTCCTCCGGCGTCACAATGGCCTCGTGGCAGCCCTCGATCACTTCCCACTGGTCACGGGGGATAATATCATAGGTGTTGGAGCGGATGCCCTTCTGGTGCGTCCGAAAGACCAGATGTGCGCCTTTATAGAAGGGATTCCGCAGGATATGGCTGATTCTCGCCCCTCCCCAGGAATAATAGTTGGCGTCAAACTCCGTGTTGGCCTTGACACGGGTGATGGGGATTTTTTCTTCCATCAGCCGTTTGGAAATCCTCATGCAGCCCAGCCCGTCAAGGGCATAGTCATAGATTTTGCGGATGATCGGCGCTGTCTCCGGGTCAAGGATAAGATGCCCTTTGTCCTCCGGGTCACGCATCAGACCAAACGGCGGCGTCCCGCCGCAGAACTTTCCCTGCCGGGAGCGGGTAGTGATGCCCGCCAGCACCTTCTTGGAAATATCCCGGCTGTACATATCGTTCAGGATATTCTTAAAGGGTGTGATGTCCATCTCCTGACGGGTCAGGCTGTCCACGCCGTCCGTGACGGCGATATAGCGTACATTGTGTTTGGGGAAAAAGATTTCGATATAGCTGCCGGCTTCGATATAATTCCTACCAAGCCTCGATAGGTCTTTCGTGACCACGCAGCCGACCTTTCCCGCCTCAATGTCAGCGATCATGCGCTGGAACGAGGGACGGTTGAAATTGCGGCCCGTGTAGCCGTCATCCACATAATACTCATACTGGAACATCCCATGCTTTTCTGCGAAGTCCCGAAGCATAAGTTTCTGGTTGCTGATGCTCATACTCTCATTGTCGCCGCCGTCATCCAGAGAGATGCGGCAGTAGAGAGCGGTGATTTTCTCATAGACTTGTTTTTTCCTGCTCATAGCGTTCTCCTTCTATGAACAGGGACACGATACCATTATAGTACCATGTCCCTGTCCCTGAATCAACCGTTTTTACGCAGCTTTTTCTGCCATTTCCCGCTGATGACGCCATTCCTCGAAGTGTTCGCAGGTCTGGCGCTCAATGAGCTGCTCAAAGGCTTCCCGCATGGACTTCTCCCCGGAGAACTCCCGCACCACCACAAAACGGACTTTATTCTTCTGATTTTTGCTTTTTTCCATAGGCTACCTCCATAGAGAGACAGGCCTGACGGCAGCATCGGCAACGAAGTCCGGCAACGAACCTCTGAAAACCTGTAAACTACCGTCTGGCCTGTAAATCTTACTTTGTGAATTTTCTTGAAAAATCTCGTTGCTTTCGTTGCCGGAGATAAAGATAAATAGTAAAATATCCCTTAGTTATTGGCTTTTCCTGTATCCAGACAGGGAAATCCCCGGCAACGAACCCGGCAACCAACTGGCAACCATCCCGGCAACGGACCGCCATTTTCAGGCGATCCACTCCTTCGGAAGCTCCAACTGGCGGCATTCTTCCTCGGATAGTTCCACAAATTCATCTTCGTTGCCGGGCAGTTCGTTGCCGGAAACATCCCGTTCCCAGCCCTTCTGCCTGCCGTATCCGGCGAACATTCTCGGATTCGAGAACGGCTTCCAGCCCGTCACCACCGTATTCATGATCTCGTTGATATTGTGAAGCTGCCACCGCTTCGGCTCGTCATAAGTGTGGCCCAGCGCCTCCTTGAAAAGCTGTTTGGAGCAGACCATGCTGCCGGTGTAGTGTTCCAGAAATCCCTGTATCTGCCCGGCCTCGGTGTCCTCCGGCATGAAATCCTTCTGCACCTCCACAAGCTGGCGCTGGATGGACTTGCTGAACTTCATGGAATAGTGGCCGCTTCGGTAAACCGTCATGGCCTCCGCCCAGACCTGCAACAGATAGGCTCTGGAAGCGTCCTCGTCCTCCAAAATGTGAACCTCCGCATTCTCCGGGTAAATCATGATGGGAAGGAAGCGCCGGTTCCCGGCCCGGTCAAGGGGCAGGAAGTCCAGCGTGTTGGAAGAACCGCCGAACACGCACTGCCGCAGCCGGTCTTTGGGCTGGGCCTCATAGGGTGTGCGGTAGGTTTCCTTCTGGCGGCTGATAAACGAGCGGATTTCCTCAATGCTTTTGGCGCTGCTGGTGGCCAGCATTTCCGACATCTCGATGATCCAGTGGCCTTGCAGCTTCAAATACACCCTGTCATCATCCAGCTTTTTCAGATCGTCACTGAACCACTCGTCCCGGATCGCCAGCAGGCGGAAGAAGCTGGACTTACCAGCCCCCTGGCCGCCCACCAGACAGAGCATTTCCTCGTATTTGGAGCCGGGGAAAAACACCCGCCGGATAGCGCCCAGCAGAAAGTGTTTTAACATTTCCTCCACATAGTCGCTGACCTCCGCACCTAAGAAGTGATGGAGACAGGAGCGGATGCGGGGCGTCCCGTCCCATACAAGGCCGTTCAGCACGTCCTGTATGGGATGGTAGCAGTTCTCATTCGCCACGATGGAAAGCGCCGCCGTCATTTTCTTCTCGCTGGTCAGGCCGTAGTTCTGCTCAAAATAGAGAAGCAGATACTTCACATCCGTATCTGTCAGGGCGCTGGTGTTCCTGCGCCAGCCCAAATCCCGCACGATGTCCACCCGGTCAGTCAGGAGGTTCAGGCGGATCGCCCCACGCAGGAGAGGGTCATGGCAGAACACCGTCCGGCAGTTGCCGATGGTGTTGGCGGGCTGGCCTTTCTCCGTGACGGACAGGCTTTCCCGCACCTCGTCAACGCTCTGCTCCGGCGCTAAGGCTTCGGCTGCGCTCATAGCGGCCTGCCGGGTGGCTGGCGGTAAACTCTGATATTCGCTGCTCAATCTTCCTCACCTCTTTTCCATACTCAGCGACCACGCAGGCCCGTTCCTCCATACTGCCGGACAAAAGAATATCCAGCAGATACTCCGTGTACGGTTTCTTTTGCAGGGCCTCCACAAACAGCGGGTTCCATGCTTCCTCCGGCGTATACGGGGCATATTCCTTCTCCCAGCGTTCCAGCAGATGCAGATAATCGCACAGTACCCGGAAGCATTTCTGCTCCGCCTGCCGGTAGCGCAGTTCCTCGCTGATTTTCCGTCTGACCGGCCTCCTGCGGGGCGGGTCATGGCCTTTGGCGTCAAAGCTGACCGAGAAATCCTCCGCCAGCTTCAAGGCCGCCTCTTTTTTGTTCAGCCCGAACAGACGGGCGGCAAAATCAATCACATCCCCGTCCGCCTGACAGCCGAAACAGTGGAACCGGCGGTCAACCTTCATGCTGGGATGTTTGTCATCATGGAAGGGACAGCAGGCCATCCCGTTCCTGCCGACCCGTACCCCGTAAGATTCCGCAGCCTGCCTTGTGGGGACAGCCTGCTTCACCGCTTCAAATACATTCGATTTTCTCACCTCCAGACAGAGAAAAAGGCACCCGGTTTCCGCAGGAAATCAGATGCCTTACAACTCCATATCCTGTTTCTTTGTGGGGGCGATCCGCCCCTCCCGTTCCCAACGCTCCCGGTTATCCCGGTCAGCGTCAATTTTTGCCTTTGCCAGCATATCCATAATGGATTCTTTGGCTTTCTTCTTGACCTGCTCCTTCCCGGCCTGCTTGACTTCCGGCTGCATCAGCGTCCGCTGGATTTTTGCCAGAGCAGTCTGCATGACATTTTTAATCTTGTTAATGACCCCATCCAGACGGGCAGCGGCGTACTCACGCTCCTTCTTTGGAGCCTTGCGCTCCGGCGAAAGCACCCATTTTTTCGATTCCTCCACCAGACGAATATCTTCCTTGTGCGTCTCCTGCCGGACGGTATCGGTCACGACCTCCACCGCCTTGTCATAGGCCGCATCGGAAACATCATCCAACAGCGTCTCCACGTCCTCGATTTTGAGCGTCAGTTCTTCCAGCTTCTGCTCCTGCGCCGCAAGCTGCTCCTTCTGCTTCATCAGGATATAATCCTGTTTTTCCAGATAGTCCCGCCCGCCGTAGGACGGCTCCTGATCCAGATGCAGCCCATGCCATCTGGCGATGTCAAACAGGATCGTCCGGCAGACCGCATCAAAGGTCTGCTTGCGGTTGTTGTTCCGGCCTTTGGGCTTCTCCGGGTTGGGGAGAGGGATGCCCAGTTCTTCCAGCGCCTTTTCCTGCTGGGGGCACAGCTCCCCGTAGCGGTTCTCACAGTCAAAGACGTGCCGCTCATGGATGTGGGGCGTCCCCTCGTCCAGATGGAGCGCCCAGTCTAAGATGTGGATATGGGAACCGAAGCGGCGCTCAAATTCCTCATAAAACTCATTGACGATGGAAAAGAGCGTATCCGGCGGGACGGATTCTCCCATCGTGCCAATCTGGTAGATGCTTTCCTCCGGGCAGGTCTTGTTATTTTTCAGCAAGTCCTCCACGGTGCGGTTGCGCTCCGTGTGCCGGGTTTTCTCATTCCGGGCGTTCTGGGCCTCCACATGGCCGCCGTAATGCTCGTAGTAGTACATCCGCTCGATTTCCTCAAAGCTGAAATCCGGCTGCTCCGGGTTTTCCCGGAACTCGTGTGTCGTAAAGCCCCGGTAGCAGTCCCAGTAGACATTCTGCCTTGCCCGTTCTGCGTCAATGTGTTCGCTGTTCTCCACATCGAACCGGCGGTCATTGTGGCGGGGATTATAGGTGCCATGCTTGCCGGAGCGTCCATTGTGTCGTGTCAGTTTCAAACAGATTTCCTCCTTCCTGCGAAGATGCTGCGGGGCCGGGAAGGGGCGGCGAAGCCGCAAATCCTGCGAATTTTGCGTCAGGTAATACCCAGTACGACTTGACGCAGGCATCAACTCTCCCTGGGCAAGGCGTTTCACCCTTGACCCGATGGGGCGGCTGCCCTCAACCCGCCAAGGCACTTCGTCCTTGACCCGATAATGGCTGCCGCCCTTAACCCGCCAATGGGCGTTGCCCCTTGACCCCAGCAGTGCGCTGCCGCCCCTGCACCCCGGCACAAAGGGCTGGCTGCCCTCTGTACTCCCGCAGGCGAAGCTGGCTTCCACCGCAAGAGCGGTGTTTGCCAGTTTCACCGGCTCCGTATCCGCACATTTGCGCCCATAGGCGGGGAGTGGATACGGAATACGCCTGCGGGGATTGCCGGTCAAAATGCCGGGTGCAGACCCGGCATTTTTGCCGTAATCGCCCCGATTTCAGGCGATTTTTTCTTCCGCTCCCACCACCTGAAAGCCATGCTCCTTTGCGTAGGCGCTGGCAGCGGCTTTCCGTTCCTCGCTGTACGGCGGCACCAGCCGGATCGACAGCCGGGACTTATCCAGCACATAGGTCACGCTGCCCTCCGGCGTGCTGCGCTCCAACCGGCACAGCAGCGGGTACTTCCGGCTGAAATCAGCCAGCCTGCGCTTCAAGCTGGCGTTGAAGGTGTAGATGCTGGCAAGGTTCTCCGCCTCGTTCCAGTTGATGATGGTTTCTTTCTCATACTTAGACAGCTTCCTCATACAGATCCTCCTCATAATCAGTGTAAGATTTCAGCACACGCAGGCTGCGCTTTAGACAGCGGTACTCGTCCATCTCCATGCGCAGATGGTGGTAAAAATCCTCGTACCAGCTTTCGCCCACCTCCGTCTCCACCTTCCGGGCCAGCCCCAGCATCCGGCGTTTGGCCTCCGGGTCAACTGTTAGGGCCGTCAGCCATTTCAGCCGTGTCACCGTATTGTGGTGGCTGGGACAGCCGTAAGCGTAGAGAATCTTCTTTTCTTTCATACTCAGTGTCATAATGATTTCCTCCGTTTCTTTGCTGCGGAGCCATGCGCCCCGCATGATTGATAAACTTGTTTCTGTCTGCCGGTCTGCCTGCAAGCCGCTCCTGCCCGGAATTTCTCCCGGCGTATCGGCCTCTTTGGTGCGCTCGATTTCTGTCCTGGCGTCACTTCCCCGGAGGCCATACCCCTTGCAGCCGGTCATTCGATTTTCAAGGTTCTGTGCCTGTCTGCAAGAACCATTCTATCGAAAAAAGGGGGCTGCTCCCGTATATCCAAGACGTTGGAAAAACGCTCGAAATCCGCATATTTCCACGCTTATGGAATCGTGCTATAATAGATGTATTCACTGAAAAAAACGATAACGAGAGGGGGCATTGGATGTACACAAAACTGTCAATCCCAGAGCGGCTCAAAGACCTGCGGGTGGTGGACAAGCACCTGACACTGGAACAGCTGGCGGATCAGACAGGGCTTTCCAGATCGGCGCTGGGAAAATATGAAAGCGATGATTATAAGGACATCAGCCCGTTTGCGATTGCGACACTGGCGGAATTTTACGGCGTGTCCACCGACTATCTGATGGGGCTGTCCGAAAATAAAAATCACCCAAACACAGAACTTCAGGCTCTGCATCTGAGTGACGATATGGTGGAGCTTTTGAGCAGCGGCAGGATCAACAACCGGCTTCTCTGCGAACTTGCCACACATCCGAACTTTCAGCGGCTGATGGTGGATATGGAAATCTTCATTGACCAGATTGCCGATATGCGGGTGGAGCAGATGAACCTGATCCTCGAAGCTACCCGGCAGACTGTCATCAGCAGCCATGCGCCGGGAGAGAACGACCTTTATATGCGGACGCTGGAACTGGGGCAGATACAGGAGAGCGACTTTTTCAGCCATGTCCTGCATGACGATCTGGACAGCATTGTCCGGGACATACGGAAGGCACATCTAAAAGACAAGACCACCGCCGACCCGCAGCCCACGCTGGAGGATGTCAAGGAACAATTTGAACAGGCCGTCCAACAGGGCAGCGATATAGAAATGCTGATCCGCGAATTCTGCGATAAGTTGCAGATACCCTTTGAGAAGATTTCCTCGGAGGATTTCTCGGCGTTCCTGCGGATACTGAGCCTGTCCAAGATGCTCAAAAATCCCAACAACATGAGGGGGAAGGCCAAGCCGCAGCCGTACTATGCGCCCAAGCGGAAGAAACGCAGGTAATGAAAAAGCCGCCCAACCTGTACCGTTGGACGGCTTTCGACCCGTTTGTGGGTGGAATAAAATATGCGGTTATACATCCGTTAGCTGACCGTTTTCATCAGCTTTTTCATAAACTTCCAGAGACGGATGCCATCTTTGAGGCCCAGCCGGTAAAAGAAGCATTCGCTTTCTGCGCCGGAATCAAAGATGGAATCACAGTAGTGCCTTACAGCGTCCTTCTGTTCCTCAGACAATGCGCTGATCGCTTTTTCATACTCGGTTTCCAAGCGAAGGTAATCCGCTTTTTTCTCCTTGCCGGTTTCTGCCTCCCGCCATTTAGCGAATTGACTCTGCATCCGCTCCTGAATCATCAAATCAACCAGTTTTTCAATATCTGTACCCATAAGCGGCCTCCTTATGCTGGACGGATATAATTCCGGTATGTTTCCAGGACGGAATCCGACACACCGCTTTTATACACTTTGCGAATGTCGGAGATTTCCGCTTTCTTCAGCAGTTTCAGACATTTCAGCAGTTCGGCTCTGCCGTTGACAAAGTTACAGTAGCGCTCATCGGAGTATTCGATACGGTATCTCATAGACAGGCACCTCCTTAAACATAAATCATCTCAGACCGGATGATTTCCTCTGCCCGGCTACGGATGCTGTTCATGGCTCCAACCCAGGCAAGCTGGTCACAGGCTTTCAGTTCCTCGGTGACGCCCTCCGCAGCCTGCATCTGCGAGATGATTCTCGTCAGCCGGTCATCAGCCTGCTCGTTCAGATCGGCAAGATACGTCCAGAGTTTTCCCGACAGAAGCAGTTCGTTGTACTGGCCGGGCTTGTGTTCTTGTAGAAACACCTTGTGCATCCGGCCCCACCGTCCAATGGGGCGGCTTTCCTCCGGCAGCTTCAGATCGGGGATGTAGTAGTCTCCCACCAGCGTATAGCTGATGCCGTTGTGATGATTTTTCTTTGGTAAATGCTCCATGTTCGACCTCCTGTATTCAGTTTTTTCAGAATCCAGTTGATCGTGTCCCTGTTCATGTGAAATTCAAGGCAACTGAACTCTTCACGAACAAGTATGGCACATCTTTTCCTGTTTTCTGATAGTTCAAACCGTAAGATCTGCTCTGTCCTCTTGTATCAGAAGTGTTATATAAGTCAATGGTTTCCTTACCCAGTGTTTCTGAAATTTCTTTCAGAGTGGTACTTTCCTTACCTCCCAGGAACAACATTGTGTCACAATTTCCCGTAATGGTTTCGGCTGCATCCTTGTAAATTGTCTTGAGCTGCGACTGGGACTGGAGTATAATGGAAGCAGAAATTTCCCTGCTTCGGATCGTTGCAATCAGCTTGTCGAACTTCGGAATCTGACCGATATTTGCGAACTCGTCACAAAGGATTCTCACATGATAAGGCAGTCTTCCATGATGAACATCATCGGCTCTGTCGCATAACAGATTGAAAAGCTGACTGTACATCATAGCAACCACAAAGTTAAAAGTATCGTCTGTATCCGAAATTACAATAAACAGTGCAGTTCTCTGATCTCCAATCATATCCAGTTCCATTTCATCATAAGAAGTCAGTTCCCTAAGTTCCGCAATATCAAACGGAGCAAGTCTGGCACCACAGCTGATCAAAATCGACTTCGCCGTTTTTCCTGCAGCCAGTTTGTATTTTTTATACTGCCTTACTGCAAAGTGGTTCGGCTCGTCCCTTTCCAACTCCTCAAATAACAGATCCACAGCATTTTTAAACTCTTCATCTTCTTCCCTGGTTTCACTGGCATTGATAAATTCCAGCAGGGTTGAGAAATTCTGTTCTTCTTCTGGTGCTTCATAATAGATATAACCAATCAAAGCACAATACAGCAGACGTTCTGCTTTCGTCCAGAAATCCTCGGAAGATTTTTCTCCCTCGCCCTTGGTATTTACCATGATTGTATTTACCAGTTTCAGAATATCTTTTTCTGAACGGATGTAATGAAATGGATTATAGTGCATACTCTTGGCAAAATTGATGGTATTCAGCACCTTGATTTTATAAGGAGCCATTACCACTCTGCCATTTTTATCACGTAAAATCTTCCCATTTTTATCTTTCTTCGGTGTCCCTCGTGCTAACATTTTACCACATTCCACGATGATAGTCCCCTTTGGATCAGTTACCACAAAACTCACATTATCCGGCATCTGCATAAGCTGCGGTTTCACATAAAATCGAGTCTTTCCACTACCAGAACCTCCGATCACTATGACATTCTTGTTTCTGGCATACTTCGGTTTCTTTGGTCTGCTGTTCATGGTCAGACGTTCCGTTTGTGTCAGCAGAATATTATTCTCAAAGACCGGATCAATAAAAGGTGCTATATCCTTTTCATTTCCCCATCTGGCAGAACCATATTCCTCCCCCTGGCGAAACTTCTTTCCATTCTTTCCCTTGAAATATACCACTGCCCATATGCCAACTGCTGCGATTGTTCCCGCAACCAGACTTTTCAGCTTCATGCTTGGCAACAGCTTCTTAAAAGCTAATGGATAATTCATAAGAAGAACCATCAGCCTGTCTACTACTGTACTGCCCCTGCAATACTGATAAAGCCAGGTACATTTATTTACCACATAAAACACAACCACATACGGTATATGTAGCATAACCTTTTTTATTACTTCCACATTCGGGGGACGCACCCGAAAACCTTTCAGTTTTTTCTTTATATTTTTTATCCCACTCATAATGTTGGCTCCTTCTGCTTCTCTTTTGATTTCTCCCGTTCTCTCTGTTTGTCCTGGTTACGGGCTGTGATTGCCTGCTGTAATTTCTTACGGACAGATGGTTTCTTGGTTTTATTCAGTGTCTTTCCGGTAAACTCCCGAAATGCTGCTGTCATCACCTCCACATCTCTCGCCTTAAAGAAAACAAAATATCTTGGTGGATCTACAGACTTATCACGTTTTAGGCTGAAATCAATACCATATTTTTTTGCAACCTTTTCAAAAGCCTTAATGTTATTATCTGTAATCTCAATGTTGGAAAGTTGAATATTCTGCTGTGTCAGCTTCTTTAAACTCTGCTTTCCATGATATTCTTTATCCGGAGGTGCCTTTGTCTGCTGTTTTCTTGCTTTCTCTGCTTTTTCTTTCTCCACTGCCGCCAGAAAACGCATCATTGCCTGTTTCAATAAACGGACTGTCACTTTTCCACCAGTGATACATAACGATACGGTTTTCTCATTTACTTCTTCCTGCAATAGAATCACTCCCTTCCTGAAAATCCAAAATTCATATATTCCCTTCGTACATATCATGCTGCACCAAAGATGAGTAATAATTGCTGATGGTCAGCGGTGCATTATATAATACTGCCAACAAATACTGACGCATATTTACTACTTTACTGGTATTTTCTTTCATGCAATGCAATACGAACCGAATATGCTCTGCATCCAGTTTTAAAAACTGGCTTTTTACTACGGATAAAGGTTTTCTGTCCCCTCCAATCCGTATAAACTCCTGTTCCGAACACACCACATCTACCATTAACCCCACAATCTCATCCAACATATGCCGGTTGAAATCATCTACGATATAGTCATATCCAATGTGTTCAAGGATAATCTGCTGATAAGCATTCCTTTCAGCTTCTTTCCTTTTCACTTCACTGGCATCTGAATAGAAAGAAAGATACTCTGTATCGTTATTCTCAGTATTACTATCCTCTATATCATTACCTGGCAGTTTACACCTGTCTGCATCGGTCATTTGTACCTTTCCTGAGAAGTCATTTTGACCTGTCTGGAAGTTTTCTTTGAACCGTTCTGGTGATACGCATTTTTTTACATAGATTCTATCGGGATTTCCCAATCCCTGTCTAACTCTCGTAATCAATCCGATTCCTTTCCGGTCATCCAGTTCCTTTAACAAGCACCGGACTTTTTTTACTCCACATCCCATAAGCCCTGCTATCTGCTCCTGCGAAAAATATATATACACTTTTCCCTCCGAATCCATCCACCGATTCTTCACAGATAACTGCATCCGGTCTAGCAATAGACCATACAACAACTTAGCTTCACAGGTCAGTTTTCCAAATACCGGACTGGTAAAGAGAATCTTGGGAATCCGATAGAACGTATACTGTTCTGCTTCCTCCCCGTAGTGATACGGGAATATGTATGTATCCTTATCCAGATTATTTTTTCCTCTGCTCTTTTAGAATTTTAGCCATGCAATAGCCAATACAGGGATTTCTTCCATACGGACAGCCTTTGCATGGAACCCAAAACCTGTGTGCCGGATCTGGATCAGGTGGCTTTTCAGGAAGCTGATAAAAGCATCTCATCTGCCTGCATTCCTTTTTCTTTTCATTCCAGAAATAACAATATTCACAGGATTTCGGCTTGTCCTCTGCGTATCTAATCGCCATCGCTTTCTGACTCCTTTCTCCTGCTCAGTTTTTCCAGCATCTGATCTTCCTGTGATGCTACTCTCAGACAGCAGTACATCACAAAATTAACTGCTGCAATAATTGCTACAACCGCTATAATCAATACCTGTTTCATAATACATTCTCCCTTCATTTTTCCTAGTATTAACCAGAAAGAGAGCATTTATGAATCTTTTTTATCCATAAATGCCCTCTTAACTAACTGATTTTTATTTCTTCTTTCTTGCTACCCATACCGCTGACACTACACCTGCCATACCTGCTACTGCAAGCAGAATCCAAAGCAGCATATGTGTATCATCTCCGGTTTTCGGTGTATCTGTTACCTGTGTAGATGGTGTTTCCGGTGTTGGTGTTTCTTCCGGTTTTACCTCATCTTTCATCACAACTTTCTGAATCTCCCCGGTATCTTCCACTGTGAACTTCACGTCCTCAGCTATCAGATAACCATTAGGGGCAGATTCTTCCCGAAGTGTATACTCCCCAATCGGAAGCATTTCAATGTAATGCGGTTTCTCCTCAGAAGTCCAACTCTCTACCGTTTTACCGTCTTTGTCGAGAATTGTCAGTTTTGCGCCCGGCAGTTCCTTACCGGAAATATCCGTCTTGGAGATCTCTACCTTGGTAACATCGTCTTTCATCTCGATTTTCTGTGCTTCTACGGTATCTTCAACGGTAAATGTAATGCTTTCCGCTGTCACAAAACCATCTGCTGGTTTTGTTTCTGTCAGGGTATACTTCTGTCCGACTACCAGTTCTTTGATGATATGAGCTTCTTTACCGGAAATCCAGGAATCTACAACCTTACCGCTTTCATCAGTTACCTGTAACTTGGCACCTTCCAGCTCTTTTCCATCTGTCAGGGAAGTCTTGGTAATCTCAATTACTGTCGGTTCATCCTCAAAAGTAAAGGAATAAGATACTTTTTCCTTTTCCGCACCTTCGTACTTAAATGTAAACTCCTGTGTTTCATCTGTCGTTGCAAATCCAAGTGCCGGGGAGGTTTCTTTGATATAATACTCAAAACCAATCGGTAAATCTGCCGTAAAAGTCAGTTTGCCTTCTTTATCCGTTGCCAGTTCTTCAATCACAGTATCCGCTTTCAGAATAACTTTTCCGTCTGCTCCTGTAATATCATTCTTTGCACAAAGGGCAAAGACTGCACCTTCCAGTACACGATCAGAATCTTTCTCTTTTTTCACAACTTCCACTTCCGCTTTCTGGCGATTGTTCTGCCAGTCAGCAGAGTAAGTGACTTCTGCAGTATCCTGATCACGATATGTCAGGTCAATCTCTCTTGCCTCATTATCCAGTACAAAACCATCCACTGTAGCTTTTTCTTTGACATAATATTTGCCAAGAGGAAGTCCGGATAACTTTGCAATGCCGGTATCATCCGTTGTAATGGTTGCTACCAGTTCATCTTTTTTATAATAATCTTCACTTTCCCCGTCAGCAGATTTCACGTCCTCTAAAGCAAATACTTCAAAGGTAACATCTTTCAGACTGCCTGTTACATACTGGAATAAATGGCTAATCCATCCTCCAACAGAATCCAATGCCGTTACTTTATCCAAAAACTCTCCATTTTTATTGATGATGATCGTTCCTGTCGGCACATCATCTTTCATTTCCACTTTCTGGATTTCCCCAGTATCCTCAATCGTAAAAGTGATCTCTTCTGCCTTGAGGTATCCATAAGGAGCTATTTCTTCCCTGAGAGTATAGGTTTCCCCTACAGTAAGCCGTTCAATCATATGCTGCTCACCTTTTACAGACTTCCATGTATCAACTACATTTCCATCTTTGTCCAGTACCGTAAGAGTCGCACCAGATAATTCCACGCCAGTAGTCAGGTCAGACTTGGAAACCACAACTTTTGTAGGCTGATTTTTAAATACAGAAGATAACTGCACGACCTTAACCTCCTGTCCCTGGTACTCTGCCTTTACTTCCAGAACTTCATCTGAAGATACATAGCCATTCGGCGCTGCCAGTTCTTTGATATAATACTCTCCAAATGGCAGATCCTGTGTAAATACAGCTTTTCCATCTTCTCCGGAAACAGCTTTTCCAAGAAGTGTGTCTGCTTTCACAATCACAGTTCCATGAGCTTCCATATCATTCTTCGCATAAAGTCCAAATTCTGCCCCTGCAACTGCTTTTTCTGTATCAGCATCCTGTTTTTCCACCGAAATTTCTACCTTCTGGCGTTCATTCTCAAAAGTAGCTGTCTGCTCAATGACAGGTGTTTCCTGATCTTTGTAAGTAAAAGTGACTGTCTGTGCTTCGCTGTTTAAAACAAATCCTGTTGGCGCAGACATTTCCACAATCTTATAACTTCCAAGTGGAAGATTCTTCAGGACCGCTTTTCCCTCTTTATCGGTTGTAACAGTTTTTACAAGTGTTCCGGCTGCATATTCCAGAATACGGTTTCCATTGTCATCTTTCTGGAAATCAGCGGTATAAATATCCTCCGCAGCATAAATGACAAACTCTGCTCCTTCCAGATTTTCTGTCTGATATGTAAAATCATCCTTGAATCCGTCCAGAACTTCGCCCTTTTTCACGATAGTCAGTTCTCCCTTAACTGGATGGTTCTCATAAATTGCTTCAATGATCACATCCCCGGAAGTTCCATCCATCTGATATGCAGTATTAGAATCAACTGTTACCTCATAATAATTTTTATTCAATGTGTAACCGAACGGGGCATTCACTTCCTCAATACGGTAATTTCCGATTTTCAGATTCTGCGGAAGAATCAAATATCCCTGCTCATCTGTAAAATAAGATTTGTGCTTAACCGTTGTCGGATAGGTTGTAACCTGCTCCACATACTTCTTATGATCCAGGTCATAAATCTTAAACTCTGTATTTTTCTGTAATACTGGTTTCTTAGTTTCATCATCCTGTTTGATGATTTTCAGCTTCGCTTCAAACTCATCATCCAGAAGTACTCTCCACGTCTGTGGCTGGTTCGGATTATTCTCTGTGATACGCACTGTAAAATCATCTACCGGAGTATAATTGTGAGGAGTTGTAGTTTCACGCACAATATAAGTTCCATATGGAAGTGCGATACTGCAAGCATAACCCTTTTCGTCTGTGAACATTTCTGTTGCACCATTTTCCCCGATCACAACTGGTGTTGCAGAAGCAAACTCATAGTTTCCGTCTGCTTTCTTTGTCAGGGAAGATTCCAGATATGCCGTAAATCCGGCACCTTTTAACAGATCAGCGTCTGTTTTGCCATTATTGGCTGCTTTGATAATCTGGAACGGCTGTTTCATTACCTGCTCCAGTGAAGTGCAGTCACGTTTAACCTCTGCTACCAGATCGCCTTCATAATTGCAGACCAGATCATGTTCTGTTTCGTCTGCCAGATAACCCACTGACGGACTGATCTCTTTCACATAGTAATCTCCAAGATACAAGCCATCTACAGAAGCCTGTCCATTCTTATCTGTTGTAAGAGTAGCAACCTGCTCCCCGGCTTTATAGATCACACCGGTAATTCCGTCCGGATGAACAATATCATTACGGGCGTACAGTCCATAAATTGCTTTTTCCAGTGTCGCATCTCCCTGTGCAACTGCCTGTTTCGTTTCCGCATCTCTCTTTTCCAGAGAAATCTTAGCTTTGACTCTCTCATTTACAAATGTATGAGTGAATGAAACTTTCGGCTCGCTGTCACTGGTATATGAGAACTTAAATGTATAAACATCTTTAGAATTTCTCAAATATCCCTGTGGTGCCTGTTCCTCTTTGACTACATAAGAAAATTCAATCGGAAGATCTGCGGTAAATGCCGCTTTTCCATCTGCTCCGGTTGTTGCCTTTTCAATCAGTGTGCCTTTCTTCACTACCACAGTTCCATCTGCATCAGTAATGTCACTGCCTGCATACATAGCAAACACGCCACCTGACAATGGATTTTCTGTATCCTTGTCTTTCTTTACAACACTCACATCAGCTTTCTGTCTGTCATTTGTGAATGTCACATCAGAAAAGACTACTTCCACATTCTGTCCTGCATAGGAAAGTGTAACTGTCTTTTCCTCTCCGGCATTATAAAAATTCTCTGGTGCCTGCATTTCTTTGACAACATAAGTTCCAAGATGCAGATTTTTCAGGATACAAGCACCGTTTTCATCTGTAGAAAGGTTTTCTTTTACCAGATCGCCTTTGCTGTAAATCTTCGCACCATAGGCAGAGATAATATCTTCTCCTGCGTATACGTTATAAACAGCACCTTTCTGACGTCTGTTTTCATACTGGAATACAGTGCCATTCTCACTGACATCAGCCCCCGCAAGGATCTGTCCTTCCTTATATACGGTCAGTTCTCCAAGCTGTTCTTTATCCGGTACAGTTGTTGTCGTTGTCTTGCTTGCTACCAGCTTCACATTGTAAGCGGTTGTATTTACCACATAACCTTTCGGTGCTGTGATCTCTTTCAGATATACGGTATCCTGGGTTTTTACAATCGTTGCAGAAGATTTTCCATTGCTGTCCGTTTCTGGCATAGTTGTAATCAGATTTTTACAATCTGAATCACTATAAATACCAAACACTGCTCCCGCAAGGTTTACATCTGCTGCTGAATCTTTCTTCACAACTTCTACAGTTGCAAGTTCAATCCAGGATACTTTAAAGTCCACATATTTCTCATCATCCACGCCTTCTCCAAATACCAGAGCCAGATCCTGATTTCCAGAACCTGTTGAAATCTTATAGGCGGAATAATCTTTGGTAATACTTCCTTTCATGGTTGCTGACCAGCTCTCTGCCACATCACTTACCTGTGTTAATGGTGCAGACAGATAAAACTTTGTACCACCACAAATTTCCACGCTTTCTCCAGCTTTGCTAGTTTTTCCTGTTGTCAGGTTATGAAGCTGAACACCTGCCGGGAGTTTCATGGTAATGGTCTGTAACGCATCTGCATTGAATGTAATATTCTTTGTTCTCTGGCTGTTGCCATCCACATAGGCTTTTACATTTGCATCTGAAAATGACATTGCCACATCTGGGATTTCCGGCTGAGAAACACAGTAATTGTAAAGTTTCATTGCCAGATTCTGTGCAGTACTGTTTGCACCTGAAAAAGCATCTCCACTGCCATTTGCATAAGAAGCAGCTAGATGCACCAGGATAAATCTGGCTCCTGCACTTAAATTTCCATATCCATTCTCTTCTGTGAAAAATCCATCATCTCCAGAAGCTTTTGTGCCGTAATAACATACCTTAGCAAGTGCTTTTCCATCTCCTACCTTATTGATTGTATAAGTTCCACTTCCTGGTCCCGGCTTGGATGGCTGTACACAGTATGCTGTGGCAGATACATTACCAAACTTCACAGTATACTGATAAGTAAGGTAACTACCATATCCATAATCTGCATAACGATACATGGTTCCCCTTGTAACAGAAACCTGCTGTGAACTTCTTGCATTTCCTGCAGAAGCCATAAAGGTTACGGTTTCTCCTGCATCCATTGCATACAGATCAATTCCATTTGTTTCTGCCTGTTCCAGCACTTCAGACACCGTAAGTTCAGTTTCCGTATCAACTGTATTTTCCTGGTGCGACTCTGAATCGTCATCACTCTGCTCTGTATCTCCAGTACCGCTGTCATCGTCAACTGCAATCTCAGAAGAACTCTCTGACTGCGTTTCTGTTTCAGACTCTTTTACAGTGATATTTCTGCTGATTCTGTAAGACGGATGACCACTTACCGGCTCTACCGCATATACTGCCTTGTAGGTATCCGGTGTATGGGTATCAAACTCGGCTCCGGCTTCATTTTTTGCTTCATGGAATAAAATCTTCATTTTACTTTCATCCACTCCGTCAATACCGGACAGATCAACTTCCACTTCAAATTCATCTCCATAGGCAATTTCAATGTCATTTGCTGTTACAATCTCATCCGGATCAAGAGAATCCTGTACCTCTTTTAATTCCGGATACTGCTGTTCAAACGGTATTTCTTCTGGTTCTAACTCCGATGCAGAAACAGCTATCGGCTGAACGATTACAGATGCCAATGTCGCAACTGCCATAACTCCTGATAAGAATCTTTTGAATTTCATTTTCATTTTGACTTAATCCTCTCTTTCTTCACTTATCATCGTTTTTCTTTTCAGCAGGTCTATACCTGCACTATTCAATCATTGGAACCACCTCCTGATATTTTTGTTACTGATACCTGTACATTTCTGAAAAGATAACAGCACATGCATATGGCGGCACCTGCACTAAGCGAAGCACCGCCACATGGTATCTGCTGTCATCTCCAATAAATGGAAATAACAGTTTTAATAAGGATCAAGCATTTAAGCCGCAAGAGGCCGTTCCTTGTAAAAGTGCCTTTCAGCCGTTTCCCTTTCACGTTCTCTCCGAATCCTGGCCGCTGGTTATTATGCGTAGCTGAGTTTCCGGGTATCCCCTCTTGCTATCTATATGAAATTGTCAAGGTACAAGTCCGGGCTTTTTCTTTTTGAAGAATTAACCCTTCACCTATAAAGCTCGGTAGAGGTTGTTTACCAACCCCCTTTTGCAAACTTTTTTATTTTTTTCTCAGTTTCTTTTTCTCATTACTTTCTGCGAGTTCTTCTAAACTGGCTCTCAGCTTGGCAACTGCCTTATTTCTCATGTTGTTGACTGCTGCTGAACTGATTCCATGAATATCGGCGTATTCCTGATAAGTCTGTTTCTCAAAATAAAGGGCATAAATAAGTTCCTTCTGCTTATCCGTCAGCATATCCATCATGTTTTCTGTCATCATTTGCTGAACAATCATTTCCTCCATGTCCGGTGCAATGCTTTCTCCAAGCTGCATTTCTTCCATAGCAGAAGATAAAGAAATACAGCGTTTCTGATTGCAGCTATCCAGATTGATGCTCAGGCGATCTTCTCCTCGAAGAACAAAACGCAGATACCACTCAGCCTCTTCAAAGTAAGATTCCGTCAGATTACATCCATATCCATTTCCAGCCACAGAAGAATAGCGATAACCGGAAATATCTTCGATAGGAAATACTGTTACCCGATTCTGTGCCTGATAGACCACATATCCGTTCTTATAAACAGTGATCGTGACTACGCCTACCTTGTTCTTAATAATCTTCTGAGCAACAACCGGGTATTTCCCCTCCCGTAAACTTTTACAACTCGGTTTCTTTTCGCCTTTCTTTGGAGATTCCACCATTTCTTTCAATTTTCTAAGTGTCAGCATGACAACCACCTTTCTGCCTTTCGGCTCCGGGCTGTCAGCAGACAAAAAAAGCAGCAAAAAAAGACTCCGATCTGCCCGGTTTTTTTTATACCGAGCGACTTGCGAAGCCTCTCCTTGCTGCTTTATGTATCAATCAGCTATACAGGAACACTCCCTGTACGCAGATTAATCAGCGTTCATGTTTTCATTTTCTACCGTAGAGTTTTCAGCCTTATCAGACTTTTCATCTAAAAGGAAACTAAAATCTCCCATTGCGTCATAGGGCTGATGTGTGATAAATTCTAAATATTCATCCTTACTCATTTCTGTTTGCCTCCTCTCTGTTCGATGTATTAATGGTATCAATTCTCCCCTCAAACAACCAGCCCAGTACTGTCCGAATTAAGCTGAAACAACGGACAAAACTGTCCGAATTTTGAGCGTAAAAAAACGACCATCCAGATTATCCTGTAATGATCGTCACCAACTTACTTTTCCATTCATCAATTCTATTAATTCCATACTACCCTCAAAATTCTTTTCAGCATTTTCCATCAGTTTATTTCTAAGATTCTTGTCCGGAATATTATAAAGTCTTTCAAAAAATGCCAACGCTTTTTCCACAAATTCCTTATCTTCTTCTGTCACATTTTTAGCTTCAAAATGAACAGACGTAACCTCTTCTTTTCCGCACTCTTCCCATGTAATATTTTCCTTAAACCATGACTCTGGCTTACCTGTAATTTTAGCTAAATCAGAAGCATATTTAGTAATAGGCCCCTTTCCAGCAACCATTCTGTCAACTGTTTTTTCAGAAAGGTTGAGTAGCTCTGCAAGTTTGGCATGTGTCATATTATTCAAATCATCCAAACAGTTTTGTATATCTTTTCCAATATCCATACGTGTTCTTAGTTTTTTCCCTGCCGACCCCAAGACGAGCTACCTCCTTTCTGAACCGTTTTTTGTATTACCGCCATATAAATGAAGACAATTATAGCCGGACGAAATGATTGACATTTCTATTCCGGCTATCTCATACATAAAATCCGTTCCAGAAAAAAGTAGTGCTTACGTTTTCAGACTTTTATCCTGTAATACCTTCGCAAAATAATTTTCCTGCGTTTATCGTCAACACGTAACAGCCTCCTGCCAAGTACTCTATCAGCAGAGACTTTTCCCCCAACTACCGTTATCATTTCGTTGTTTACCGCTATATAATTTTCAAGTGTATCTTTTCTTGAAACAGTTACTCCTACAACGCTGATAACACTCTGGTCACTTGCTATCATACGCACCGTTTCTCTTATCGTATTTTTATCCATAGTAATTTCTCGCATTCTTTTCGTCTCTCCAGCCACTATACTCACTGGAAATTGTTCTTATTTTACATATTTTTCATACAAATTTAATATATCTATTGCAAAAAAACCTTGACCGTTTTTTCTACGTATGATATACTAATACATGTTGTATTTAACAACTTTTTCTATATGTTCCTCTAAAAAAGGAAAAGAAAATCTGGGTTGAAGGTTCAGATCTAAAGTTACTTATTAGAAGGGCATTCGTATGTGAGCCACAACTAATGTTATATACAACATGATATAGTACTGATAAAAGCCGACACCAATCCTGTTATTTCCAAGTGCCAATTGGATATAGACCAGTAGGATGATGTCGATTTTGTCTGTCTAAGCGTTTTTTAGATCTACTCTCGTGCCAAGGGAGTAGGTCTTTTACATTATAGCATTGCTACCATTTATTGTCAATATGCACTATAACTAATGCGTTATAGTGTCTTTTTTTGTGCAAATTGCATTATTTTACACGTCTATTTTTTAACAGCGTATATCATTTCCTTAATATTATTTTTTTGTGCAGTATTTTGCAATTTTATTATTTTCTTTTCCAAACACATATGGTATCATATATTTAACCAGTAAATGTTGCTTTTTCAGAAAGGAGTCCTGCCTTATGAACAACCAAGAAATTCTCCGCAAAATCGTCAATTACATTGAGAATGTTATGAAGGAAAAATCTTTAACCTCTCGTGATCTGGCTGATATTTGCGTCAAGAAAACCGGGAAAATGTCTCCAAGAACTATCGACAACATGTTTAAAACCCCTTCCTCTACAACTTTATCCACTTTGTTAAAGGTCTGTGATGGATTAGACTTAAACCTTAATGCTGTATTTCATTCTATTGAAATCGCAAAAACATCAGCTGAAAATGGACAGCATCGTTTCATCTTCGACATCGAGCATCCTGCATATAATGGTTACACCGGAAATTATCATGTATTCTTTCTTCCAACCTCTGCTTATCCAGAAGATCATTCAGGTCAAACCCTGGTTCATGGAACACTTCGTCTGGGAGATTTCAATTCTATGCATGAATGCTCCGCTATACTTGACATTGATTCTGGCGATTTTACAAATGAAGGTACCCCATTTTCTAAACACTATGAGGGAACTTTAGTTTATTCATCTAACAGCCAAATGTTCTGCCGACTTGTTTGCAGCAAATACGGAGATATGTGGTTCATGGTTTTTAACCATGGCAATCTCAATAACAAAGAACTTGCCTGCGTTATCGGCTGTGCTGCAACTGCCTCATCTGGTCGTTACCGCCATCCTGCGATACACCGATTCTGTCTGTGTAATATGCAGCAATATCCAGAAATTGATTCCGATACCCGTACACTCATCGAAGGGCTTCTTCGAATACAGGAAAAGCATATCTGGATAAAAAAGAAAACTTTAAACGAACTTCTTCTTCACAATAATTTTGATCCAGACTTTCGACGAAATCTTGAAAATTACTTAAATATTGCTACTGAGTACTATGCACTTCCCAAAAATACATTGAAAGAAGACATTCCTCTTTCTACCTCGGTAAAAGAACTTGCCAAATTATGTAATGAATCAAATCTGGAAAAGACCTTCCACATCTTGAACGAAGATGATCGGGAGCTGTCATGTATTTTAAAGAGTTGCCTTGCAACACCTCCTGCACCAGCGACTCCATCCGAAGCAGAATAACAAAAAAGGAGCCAGGAACATCTACTTCTCTGTGTAAATGTTTCTGACTCCTATTAGTCCTTCGCTTAATACCAATTTATTAAACGGTCACAATATTCTTTTTTACTTCATATACAGTTAAAGTTCCGTCTTTCTTGCGTCTCACTTCTGCATTATTTCCCCGGTCTGTAATCGTACTGATTACATCCAGCAAGTATAATGCTCTCTCTGTCTGTCCCACTAAATATGTACTCTTTTGTTCGCCAATCTTTTTCAAATCTGATCTCATCTCCAGTCCTCCAAGCAATATAATATCACTCAAACGGATAAGGGAAAGAAAACCGCTGATGAGTTTCTGATAAGCCATCCCGAAACAGTGCTTGACTGTTGCTTACCATATAGATTCTATCCAAAGGATCAGTGCTGACCTCCTGTTTCCTTCTGACATTTATGATTATACTATCAGAACATACGTTCGTCAATCCCTAATTTTATTTTTCATAAACAAATTGATTATTATGCTTCCGATCATACAACCAAGCCCATTATGAATCATATCATCCCATTCGAATAATCCACGCATAAATACCAACTGACTGGTTTCTATTACTGCTGATACCAGAACTCCAAACAATAATGTCCGATACCATTTCACTTTATGGTTTGCAATTATCGGTAATAATGCTCCGGCCGGAAGCAGCAATATACAATTCAATAAATTTTCTTTTAGCAATTCCCAGTCTTTGTATTTAAAAATTGCCTTCCATGACCAGAATGGTATCAATTCATACTGGCGAATAGTACTTGTTCTGGTAAATACCGTAGAGCCAAACACAATTCCAAGAAATATTACCATCGTCACAATAGCCATTGCCTGTATTATATTAATCTTTTTTCTACATACACATCCTGCTACCACAATAACTGTCAAAAGCAGCAATACACTAAATGCCAATATCTCATATTTAGACCACTTTTTATTATACGTTGTCCATATCTGGTAAATATCCATTCTACTACCCTTCTGTTTTAATCAGACCAAACCGACAAAATATCGCATATAGATAGCTCGCTCCAAATACCTTTAATTTCTTCGGTCCGTTTACATTTCCCTTCATCTCCATCGTTTCTTTCAGAGCAATATTTACACTGCTTCTGGTTATTGATTTCTTTTTCCGGTCAATCAGAATTTCATTTCCATTGACCGTATAATGAAATCTTAATCCCTTTACAGTCGTAAAAGAATATCCTGAAAACAATTTTAACGTCTCCCACAAATGATTTTCCAGTAATTCCAATGATTTATCCATGCAGTAATGCAATTTTTCAATTTCCTGCTTTCTTTTCCGGTACAATCTACACCTCTCTGCATACAGGCTTAATTCATCTGCATTGTATATCATTTTTGTATACGGCAAATAGGAATGAACCGAAGATCTGCTCAAGCCAGTCTCCTGCATAATCTCTGAAATATTTTTTCCATTTTCCCATAACGAAATAACCTGCTCACTAATCTCAGTATGATACACCCCCACCGTAATTAATATTTTGCGTGTTTTCATTAAGGTAATGCCGAACTGTTCTGATATTTGCCGTAATGAATTTACTGATCCACCGCCTGCTCCAGACATATATGCTTCAACAATACAGTTCGTAAACTGCTCCATTATCTTTTCCGAATCATATCCTGGTTTCTTTTTTGGTCTTCCCATTTTCGTGTCAATCCAATCAAATTGTACTAATACTCTGGGCGGATATCCCTCTATGCCAACCCAGAGTACAATTTCAAGTATTTTTATTCCACAGTCACACTCTTTGCCAGATTTCTTGGCTTGTCTACATTCAGTCCTTTCGCCACACTGACATAATATCCCATTAACTGTAACGGAATCACTGCAAGGCTTCCTACGAAATGCTCATCAATTTTTGGAACGTATACTGCAAAGTTTACCTGATCTTCAATCTCATATTTCCCATATGTTGTTAATCCCATCAAGTATGCCCCACGGCTTTTACATTCTAACATGTTACTAATCGTTTTCTCATAAAGGTCACTATGCGTTAATACACCAATTACCAAAGTTCCTGGTTCTATCAGGCTGATCGTACCATGTTTCAACTCTCCTGCTGCATATGCTTTCGAATGAATGTATGAAATTTCCTTTAATTTCAAACTTCCTTCCAAAGAAATCGCATAGTCAATTCCTCTGCCAACAAAAAAATACATCATGTGCATTTGCATATTTTGCAGCAAACCATTGAAGTCTTTCCTTATCCTGCAATATCTTCTGGATCTTCTCCGGAATTGTCAATAGCTCAGAAAGATAATTGCTGTACTGTTCTTCTGTAATCATATTTTTGACTTTTGCAAACTGAACAGCCAGACAGTACATTGCCACAAACTGAGCACTATAAGCCTTTGTTGTTGCTACCGATATTTCCGGTCCGGCAAGTGTATAGAATACTTTATCTGCTTCACGTGCAATACTGCTGCCAACAACATTCACAACTGCCAATGTTATGATTCCTTTTTCCTTTGCCAGGCGTAACGCCGCCAACGTATCCGCAGTTTCTCCAGATTGACTGATTACTATAACCAGAGAGTTTTTATTCAATGACATTCTTCTATATCTGAACTCTGAAGCAAGTTCTACTCTTACCGGAATATCTGCCAAATCTTCTATTACATATTGTGCAGCCATCCCAACATGCCATGCAGAACCACATGCAACAATATAAATCTGATCAAATCCTAGGATTTCATCTTCTGTAAGCTCAACCGAAGATAAATCAATACAATTATCTTTTATTACAGAACCTAAAGTGTCCTTGACTGCTTTCGGCTGTTCATGGATTTCTTTCATCATAAAATGTTCAAATCCCGCTTTTTCAGCAGCTTCGGCATTCCACTTAATTTCTGTCGTCTGTTTTTCGATTTCATCTCCGTCAAGATTATAGAAATGAGCTTCTCCCATTGTTAATCTGGCAAATTCCAGATTAACAATATAATAGACATTCCTCGAATTTCACAGTGTCAGGCACCTTATTTTTACATCAACAATTAGTAATCGTTCCAATCATCATTCCAGTCATCGTTCCAGTCATCATTCCAGTCATCATTCCAATCACAATCATTGTAAGAATCCCCTGACCTGTCATGGCTGTGATCATGTGGATATTCATCCAGAATTTCTGCAATGATTTTCATCCCGTTACTCATATAGATTTCCTCCTGTCTTTTATTGTATTTATAATATGTGAATATAATATTTGATTTGCCGAACAGAAATAGTTTATTTCATTATCCCTGTCTGTCCTCGGACACCCATATCCGCAAATATCTTTTACAGAACACTTGTTGCAATAATCCCTAACCTGTTTTTGTATCATATTAAACAGCTCCTGATGTTTACTGCATGATACCATGTCTGAAATACTACATTCCGAGATATTACCTAAACAATTTTCTTTTCGCAAATTATATGGGTCACAAAAGAAAGCATCTCCTGAAGGCAAAAATGTTAGATAATATCCACACCGTTCCCTTTGATGATGGCTACAACATCTGTGTTTTCCTGTCAATATTGCTGAAATAGCATTATTAAATTCCCTGATATTCACTCTTGCTTCGCCATCAAAATATAAATCAAAAAGATCAGATAAGTAATAACCAAGTTTTTCTGAATCTACAGAACATTTGTCATCTGGGTTATAACAGTAACATAGTCCACAGTTTTTAATACTATTTTCCACTAGAAAATCATAAAAACTTTCAGCCCCATTCACAATATGCTTATTTGTAATAACACTTAATATTCCAAATGACACTTTTTGATTTTTCAGTTTATCCAATATAGAAATCGTTCTTTTAAACGACAGACTTTCATCCTGAGAAAAATGTGCGTTTACACCAATCGGTCCATCCAAACTTATCCCAATGCCAATATGGGACGTTTTAAAAAATCTGATCCATTCATCATCTATCAGTGATGCATTTGTCTGGATACTGTTAGTAAACTTAACACCTGTCTTATCTGAAAGTTCTTTCTCATATTCATAAATCTCGTAAAAACGCTCAATTCCCCATAACAGCGGTTCGCCACCATGAAAAAGCACTTTTACTTTTTGGTTTGTTTCCGCATTAATTTCCGCTGATTCTTCTAATATTTTTTTTACTGATTATTCCGGGACTCTCAGAGCCATCTGTCCGGACTTTGAGAGCCACCATTCCGGAGAATGGGAGCCATATATTCCGGTA
>NZ_JAAIUN010000126.1:0-325 GCF_013317245.1 Blautia sp. MSK.20.85 | reverse complement strand
ATTCAAAGTTGATAAAGAAACAGGAAAAGCAGTACCACAGGGAGATGCCACACTGGAAGGTGCAGTTTATGGTCTGTATGCCCGTGAAAATATCGTGCATCCGGACGGAGCAACAGGAACTATTTATAAAGCAGGAGAACAGGTAGCTTCTCTTACAACAGATGACAAAGGACAGGTTTCTGTAAATGGCTTGTATCTTGGCAAATATTATATCAAAGAGATTACACCTCCGACCGGATACCTGGAAGATACAGAAGAGCATGATCTTACGTGCAGTTATGAAGGAGATATGACAGCAGAAGTAAAAAGAGAGTGCACTTCCAGT
>NZ_JAAIUN010000032.1:0-42727 GCF_013317245.1 Blautia sp. MSK.20.85 | reverse complement strand
CTTGCACGGTGTGGCTCGGGGCGAAAGGCGTGAAAGCGTCTGACCTATCGAGATTTCTCTTAAAAGAAGAACAGACAGCAGCCTACAGCGTGGAAATCTGGAAGCGATTCCGTAAATGGGGCGGTATTCCGACAGGAATTACCCAGAACATTAAGGATCTTTTAGCTTCCAGGGAAATCGAGAATATTTTTGAAAACTCTGATTTTATTCTGATGCTTAACCAGGCATCCGGGGACAGACAGATTCTTGCCAAACAGCTTAACATCTCTCCGCATCAGCTTTCCTATGTGACAAACAGTGGAGCAGGAGAAGGCTTGATTTTTTATGGAAATACAATTATTCCGTTTAAGGACAGATTTGATAATTCTCTTATGCTGTATGCGTTAATGTCATCGAAACCGGAAGATGTGGAAAAACGTGAAAAACTTGGCATCAAAGACAGGGACGATTAACAGGAGGAGTGGCAGAGTGAGGCGGTTTATAGCAGGAATATTGATGATTGTTTCGATTATTTTGCTTACTATCAGTATTTACTTTCTGATGGGAATGTTCATACAGGAAAGACAGGACAATCAGTTACAGCAAGAGTTGCAGGAACTTATGCAGGAGAAAGAGGACGAGCCGGGAGAAAATTCTTCCGGCGATTCTTTTATAGAAGTAGATGCTGGAATACTGGCATTGCATGAGGAAAATCCAGATTGTATTGGGTGGCTTACGATTGAGGGAACAAAGATAGACTACCCAGTTATGTACAGGCCCGGAGATAAGAATTATTATCTGCATCGGGATTTTAATGGGGACTACTCAGCAAATGGCTGTCTGTTTCTTGCTGAGGAATGTGTGCCGGGAGATTCAGACAACCTGATTATCTATGGGCATCATATGAACAGTGGGAAGATGTTTGCTGATCTTGAAAAATATAAAGACAAGGGATTTTATGAGGAGCATCCAACAATCCTGTTCCGTACCATATGGGGAAATGAACAGTATCAGATATTATCAGCATTTACAACACCGGTTTATACCGGAAATGACTTTAACTATTACAGTTTTATAAAAGCACAGAAAGGGGCAGGTTATGAGTACTTTATTAGAGAAATTAAGCGAAAAGCAATCTATGAAACCGGAATCACAGCAGAATATGGGGACAAGCTGCTTACATTGTCCACATGCGAATATTCACAGCGGAATGGGCGTATGGTCGTGGTTGCAAAAAAAATTCAGCAAAATGAAAGCTGAGAAAGAACCGGAAGAATTTGAATTTGGCTGCGAAGATCTGACGAAGGACTGGTTTGATGAGATAAGTGATATGGAAGAACCGGAAGAGAAAATTAAGTGCGATGAAAATGATTTTTTTGATAATGAGCAGGACAGTGTAGAGCCGGATTCTAAACCAGATAAAGCAAGAACAGGAGGTATCTGGGACTGGGACAGCGAAGACTACTGGGCTTATGGGGAATCTGAAAGATCACTTTTAGAAATGGCGCATAAGGATATGCTTTGCATTGCTGGTCTGTTAGAAGTAATGGATTCATTGGCTCTGCTTGCAGATACGCAGGGGCGAGAGTTACAGAGTGGTCTTTCTGATGTTTCAGTGAAATTAAAGGATAAGGCGATTGCCATTGAAAACAGATGGAACACGTTTCTGAACAAAAATTATGAAATCAGGAGATGATGACCATGCAGGAGCATGAATATAAAGCAAGGGATAAAACTGTCCAGAAGATGAGCCGGGATGGACTTCGGGAAGAAAATCTTCGCAGTAAAAAGGAGAAGCGAATTACCAGACGTGAGGCAGATGAGAAGAAAACAGCCGGACACAGGGAACAGGAGCTGGATTTTGGAAAGGCAAGAAAAGCTCATACTGCAGAAGAACCAGTAGAGGAAGGAACAGAGGGAAAACACAGGTTACAGTCAAGACACGCTTTTCTGGAACAGGAAAAAATTGCGGAAGCGGATGAAATGGAAAACTCAGAAATGAGTGAGGATAAGGCAGACGGGGAGAAATCTCCGTCTGTTTCACGTTCCAGACTTCGTAAAGAAAGTATCCGGGGACATCCGGGACAGGATGCCGAACGTGATTCTGAAACACCGGAACCAGACAGGCAGAGCCGAAAGAAAAAGATGGTCACAGCCTATGCAGCAAAAGAGCAGAAACGCTACCATGAAAAGTCAGAAGTTGATGAAAAATCAATGGAAGATTTTCGGGAAGAGATCAAAGGCAAGACGAAAAGGGAACAGACGCTAAAAGAACAGAAGAAATCAAAATCCCGTCTTTCCTTTGAAGATGAAGGCAAAGGTATGATTCCAGGCAGTGGAATGGCAAGAAAGGGTGCAACCGTTGTTTCTGAAACGGCATCTGCCTATGGTCAGAAAAAGATCAGAGAGGATACCGACGATAATGCGGCTCTTGATGCAGCAGAGCAAATGGAACTTGCGGGAGAAAGTCTTGCAAGAAAGTCAATTTACGTCCGGGAACGGTTAAAAGAGAACCGGCAGAGAAATAACCGGTTAAGGGAATCTGTGCTGGAAGAAATGGAAAAATCCCGCTTGCAGTTTGGAACTAGTGCTTCCAATGAGGCAAAAAAGGCGGTTCAGAAAGAAGCAGAGCAGAAAAAACAGTCTGCCTTAAAGAAATTACTGCAGAAAAAGCGTTACCAGAAACAGTATCAGGCTGCGAAACAGGGAAAGGCTGCGAAAGATGCAGTGTTTGTAAATGCACAGCGATTTACGGAGAAAGCCAAGGCAGCAGTCAAGGAGATTGTGGCGCAGAACCGGAATATCCTTCTGACGATAGGAGTTATGGTTCTGCTTTTTGCATTGATGGCAACGAGTCTGTCAAGTTGCGCTGCATTATTCCAGGGAGGTTCCAATGCCATTATTTCTACCAGTTATTCCAGTGAGGATGAAGATATTTATGCTGCGGAAAATGCTTATGTAGCATTGGAAAATGCACTGAATGAGCAGATCAATCAGATGAAGGCAAACCATTCCGACTATGATGAGTTCCAGTTCCAGATTGATGAGATTGGACACAACCCGTATCAGCTTATTTCTTACTTGACAGTCAAGTATGGCGGTTTTACCTATGCAGAGGTTGCGGATGAGATCCAGGAGATTTTTAAGGAACAGTATGGGTTGTATACGGACTCGACACGAGAAACTGTAACAGAAAAGAAAAAGGTCAGGGTTGGGGAATCACTGGGACAGGTGGTGACCAGCGGATATTGTAACTGTTCAATCTGTTGCGGGCAGTGGAGTGGTGGTCCGACTGCAAGTGGCGCATATCCACAGGCTAATCATACGATTGCAGTAGATGCTTCCAATCCATTTGTGCCAATGGGAACCCATGTCATTATGAACGGAGTGGAATATGTAGTAGAAGATACGGGAGCATTTGCAAAATATGGTGTTCAGTTTGATGTATATTATGGTGATCATGCTTCTGCATCAGCACATGGGCATCAGACCTGGGAAGCGTACATAGCAGACAGCAACGGAAGTCAGGAAGTAGAAGTAACAACGACAAGAGAAGTGAACCGTTTGGATGTAACACTCACGAACCATAATCTGGATGCAGTTTTAAGAAACCGTATGACAGATAAGGAACAGGAGCAGTATGACGCTTACAACAAATACTATGGAAATCGTGATTATCTGTTTGACCTTAACTCAATTCCGACAGGCGGGGCAGGCTTTGGATATGATATTCCGGCAGAAGCACTTTCTGATCCGCAGTTTGCCAAGATGATTCGGGAAGCAGAAAAATATCTGGGTTATCCGTATGTGTGGGGCGGTGCATCTCCATCTACCAGTTTTGATTGTTCCGGTTTCGTATGTTGGGTAATCAATAACTGCGGAAATGGCTGGAATGTAGGAAGAACAACGGCAGATGGGCTTCGGTCTTATTGCTCCTATGTATCTCCATCTGATGCAAAGCCGGGAGATCTGATCTTTTTCCAGGGAACTTATGATACGCCGGGAGCGAGCCATGTTGGAATTTATGTAGGAAATAATATGATGATCCATTGTGGAAACCCGATTCAGTATACGAGCATTGCAAGCTCTTACTGGCAGCAACACTTTATGGCATTTGGAAGGCTTCATTAGAAGGGAGTGATGGAATATGAACATGCGATTAAAAAAGGTTCTGGATGATATTCAGAAAACTGAAGATAAGATTCTGGAATTACAGGAATATGTAAAGAAACTAAAAATCCAGAAAAAGCAGATGGAGGATGCAGAAATTATCAAGGCGATTCGTTCCATGAAAATGGATAGTCGAGAGATGTTGACTTTTCTGGATGGGATTCAGAACGGAACAGTTACCATGCAGTTTGATGAGGAGGGCAATCTCTCTATGGATAGTTCCGAAACAGATGCAAAGAAAGAAGAGAGTCTGGAGAGAAATGTGGCAACCGGACAGGTAGAAGAAAGTGAGGATTTGGAAGATGAAGAATAAGGTAATGAAAAAAATTTTGATGGTCATGCTGTCAGCTACGATGCTGATTGGTTCTGCCAGTGTGACTGCTTTTGCACAGGCAAATGAAAATGCAGAGCAGACCGAAGCAACAGAGCAGGTCATAGAAGAACAGCCTGCAGAGCAGCCTGCCACAGAAGGAACACCGTTTTCTACACCGGGAAACGGACAGCTTGTGGATGATAAGGAGAATGACAGTACCAAGCAGTTTCTGACTGTACAGACAAAGAATGGAAATACCTTTTATATGGTCATTGACCGTTCCGGTACTTCTGAAAATGTGTACATGATGTCACTTGTGGATGAAAATGACCTGGCAGAGTTCTTAGATGAAACCAAAGAAACGGAAAAGAAAGAGGAATCTGCGGTTGTTCTTCCAGAAACGACTACAACACCAGAACCGGAAACTACAGCACAGCCGGAAACAGAGGCAAAGCAGGAATCTGGCATTAACAAGATGATTGGATGGATTGCTTTGGGAGCAGTTGCAACGCTGGCATTGGGTGGTCTTGGCATGTTCGCTTTTGGAAAATTGAGAAAGAAAAAAGAGGACGGCATTGTAGAGGAAGGGCTGGAATTTGCTGATGACAGTTACATCAATGAAGATGAAGAAAATGCAGAGAATCAGCAGAAATAACAAAAAATCATAAGGTATGGAGAAAGGGCAGTTCTTTTGGGACTGCCTTTTTGACAGGAACAGGAGGAAAATATGGCAAAATTTTTAGTGATTGCAGAGAAACCAAGTGTAGCACAGAGCCTTGCAAAGAATTTATCTGCATATCAGAGAGAGGACGGCTATCTGGAGGGGAACAGTTGCATTGTCAGTTGGTGCCTGGGACATCTGGCAGAATATGCACCACCAGAAATTTATGATGAAAAATATGAAAAATGGCAGTTTGAGGATTTACCGATCATCCCGGAAGTATGGAAAGTGCAGGTATCAGAGGATAAAAAGAAGCAGTTTGAAGTATTGCGCAGCTTAATGAATCGGGAAGATGTGGCGTATCTGGTCAATGGCTGTGACGCCGGGCGAGAGGGAGAACTGATTTTTAAAAGAGTTTATGATCTGGCAGGCTGTCAAAAACCAGTGAAGCGTCTGTGGATCAGTTCAATGGAAGATGAAGCAATTCAGAAAGGCTTCCAGACCTTAAAGGACGGGAAAGAATACGCAGGTCTTTGTAATGCTGCGGTGTGCAGAGCGCAGGCAGACTGGCTGATCGGAATGAACGCAACGAGAGCCTATACAACCAGATATTTTAAACGCCTGGTGGTCGGCAGGGTACAGACACCAACGCTTTCCATGCTGACAGAAAGAAAAGAGAAAATCGAGCATTTCAAGAAAGAAGCCTATTATAAGGTTTCTCTGTCAGATGGGAAACTTACAGTAACATCAGAAAATATCCAGTCTGAAGCAGAAGCAGACGAATTAAGAAAACTTTGTGATGGGGAAGAAGCAATGGTTACAAAAGTAAAAAAGGCGCAGAAACGAATTTCACCGCCGAAACTTTATGATCTGACCAGTCTGCAGAGAGAGGCGAACCGTTATTTTGGATACACCGCTCAGAAAACACTGGATATGCTGCAGGAACTGTATGAGGAAAAGATGGTTACATATCCGAGAACGGATAGCCAGTATGTAACGGAAGATATGAAAGAAACGGTAGAAACACTTGCAGATGAAATGACAGATTTTCTCCCATTTTTGAAATCTGAACAGTCTGGAGGAAATGCAGAGCGTGTAATCAATAATACAAAAGTATCAGACCACCATGCAATCCTGCTGACAAAAGAGGCAGTAGAAAAAGGTATGGGAGGACTTTCAGATGGAAAGAAAAATCTTATGATGCTGATTGGACAGCAGCTTGTACAGGCAACCGGAGAAGATTACCTTTATGAGCAGACTGAAATTTCTGTACAGTGCAAAGAACATGAATTTGCTACGAAAGGAAAGCTGCCTGTGCAGATGGGATTTAAAGAAGTGGAAGAAGCCTTTCGGAAATATTGTGTGAAGGATAAGAAATCTGATGAACCAGATAATAAGACAGGACTTCCAGAAGTGTATGAGGAGGGAATGATTCTTGTTTCTGTGAAAGCAGAGAAGAGTACCCATTACACTTCCCCACCGAAGATGTTTACCGAAGATACTCTGCTTGCTGCGATGGAAACAGCGGGAAATAAGGAATTTGATTCTGAAACAGAGAAAAAGGGACTTGGGACACCGGCAACCAGAGCTAATATTATTGAGAAACTGGTATCTTCCGGGTATGCAGAACGTAAAGGAAAACAGATTCTTCCTACGGCGGCAGGCTGTGAGCTGATTCATGTGATGCCGGAGAATCTGAAATCTGCAAGCCTGACAGCAGAATGGGAGAATCAGCTTCTGATGATGGAAAAGGGAAAAATTCGGGATGATGAATTTATGGATGGGATTGTATCTATGATTACTGAGATCCTTTCTGTATGCAGGGCGATTCCGGAAGAAGAACGAAGTCGTTTTCAGATTGCAAGGGAAGTAATCGGGAAATGTCCAATATGCGGTTCCGATGTATATGAGGGTAAGAGCAATTATTACTGTTCTGACAGAAGCTGTCCGTTTGCTTTATGGAAGTCAAATAGGTTTCTGGAAAGTATGAAAAAATCAATGGATAAAAAGATGGCTGTGGAGCTTCTGAAAAGGGGACGTACTCATGTAAAAGGACTGTATTCCAAGAAAAAAGACAGCAAATTTGATGCTGACCTTGTACTTGGGGTGGAAGATGGAAAAGCCAGATTCAGTCTGGAATTTCCTAAAAAGAAAACAAACAGCAACAAAAAGAAAAAATAAAGAACTGACGGAAGGAGGAATAAGGTTATGGCTCGATTGGAAGATATAAGAGGTCTTGCAGAAGCACATGCATCCAGTATCAGCAGTTCGCCCAGGGACTGGATGAACTATCTGGATACCGCAGCCAGATTATACCGATACCCATTTATGGATCAGCTTCTGATTCATGCACAGCGTCCACAGGCAACTGCCTGTGCGTCGCTGGAATTATGGAATCAAAAAATGTTTCGGTGGGTAAACAGAGGGGCAAAAGGAATTGCCCTTATAGATGAAACCACGCAGAAAACAAGACTTCGATATGTATTCGATGTTCAGGATACCCATATGGTAAATGGTGGAAGAACACCGTATCTGTGGAAACTACAGGAAGAACAGCAGGAAGAGGTATTGCTTCACCTGGAAGAAGTTTATGGATTGGAAGCGAAAGATACGAAAAATCTTTCTGACGCTTTGATGGCAACCGCTAGGTATATGGTGGAGGAAAATCTGGAGGAGTATCTGGATGGTCTGTTGTATGTGACAGAGGGAACCTATCTGGAAGAACTGGAGGAAGATACCATCCGCAGTGAGTTCCGAAGTCTGTTGACGGACAGCATTTATTATACTCTTGCTTCCAGATGCGGACTTGATCCAATGGAATGGCAGGAGGAAATGGATTTTGTACATATTACAGATTACAATCGCCTCTCTGTGCTGACATTCATTGGAAATGCCACAAGCAGAGCGAGTGAATCAGTTCTGGTGGATATTGGAAGATATGTACATCGCATTTCATTAGAAGAAATGAAAAAAGGTATTGAAAATTCAGAAGAAAGGAATTATAATAACTTTAACACGTTAATTCGTGAAAGCAAAGAAAACAACGATACTATTACAGAAAAAGAATATTCACAGGAAAATGAAGGAGGAAATGAGTATGGCACTGACATATCATCGAAAAGGGGATTATCTGTTTCCAAACCTGACAATTCAGGAAACAGAAGCACAGATCGGGAAATACGGAATGCTGCGGAGGACATTTCTGAAGGAGTACAAGAACAGCCTGTACCAGAGCCTGTTGCTGACCGGGAAATTGAACAGCCATCTGGAGGAGATCGAGAAAGCGGCACAGGAGAGATTGGAAGTACTGATGGAGAAACTGTTGGAGAAGAATCCGGCACCGTCGAAAGAGGAGAACCCGATGGCGTGGACAGCACATATGAACAGTCTGACGGCAACAGCGGAAGAGAGCATCTTGACGGAATTGGTATACAGTTAATTGAAGATACAAGTGAAGATCAGTTAAGTAAAGCAGAGGAAGAAATTGCCTCTGCTTTATCTTTGCCAGAACTTCCGTCTGTAAATGAACAGAAACGAGAAATTGAAAACAGAGTAGCTGCCCTTTATGCAGGAGAGATTGCCATTCCAAATGAAGTGGTCGATGAGGTTTTAAGAACCGGAGGAAACCGAAGCAAGAGCCAGCTTCGTATTATCTATAATTTTATGAGCGAACAGACACCGGAGGAATATACGGAGTTTGTGAAGCGGGAGTATGGGACTGGTGGAAAAGGCTTTGAAATCAATGGTATGGAGTATTCGGTCTGGTTTGATGAAACCGGATTGCAAATTGCAGTAGGACATACGGTTACGGATCAGATTCTGGATAAGGCGTTTTTATCCTGGGAAGATGTGAGTGGACGTATCCATCAGCTTTTGAAACAGGGTGAATATGCACCGCAGTCTGTACTCGATGTTGCAAGGGAGAACGCAGTAAAGGAACATGCCCAGGCACTTGCCTATATGAAAGCGGATATGGCAGAGGGTGTAGCGGAACTTGTTTTTGATGAAGAGGATTTACCATATCTTCGCAGTATTTATCCGGAAATAACAGATTATCTGGAAGAAAAGTTGTCAGATTCGCAGTGGCTGTCAGATATGAATGAGCGTCTGGAAGGACTGGCAATGGCTTATGAGGAAGATAGAAGCATTATGCGGTTCCGTACCTATAACCCAGTCAGAATATCCAGTCAGTTCCAGAAATTTGCAGCAGAAGTGGTTCCATACAGTGCCAGGGAGGAATTTGCATGGCAGGAACATAAGGTGTTTATTACTCAGGATGAAATAGACGCTTTTCTTGCCGGTGGAGGCCCTTATTCTGATGGCAGGCTTTCTACCTATTCGTTTTATCTTCTGAATGAAGATGATAAAGCGAGAACAGATTTTATTAAGGAAAAATACGGTACAGGTGGTTGTAGCCACGCTTTATGTGGTGCAGATAATTCCCATGCAGATTATGACGGAAAAGGGTTGAAACTGGAGAGAGGAACCTATGGGAATCCAGATACTTCGGTGTTGCTTCCCTGGGCAAAAGTGGCGAAAAGAGTCGGTTATCTGATTGATAATCAACAGTTTTTACATTCTGCTGATTATTCCCGTATGCCAGATTATGAAAGGGAACGAATTGCAGGGAAAGTGATCAGCTTTTATGCAAGACTGCCAGAAGAAATTGAGCGTCCATTTAAACAGGATTTCTTCAATGAAGAAGCAAAAAAAGAATTACCTGCTATGCTGAATGATTCGGAACAGGCACAGAAACTGTTACAGGCGATGGACGATGCACTGGCAATGCTGCCATTGGATTTTGAATCAGTAAATGAAACTTATGAGAAGAAATTACAGCTTTTAACAGAAGTACATCAGTATGTGGAGGGAAGCTATACGATTTTCCCGGCACAGGAAGTAGCAGAGCAGACGGAAGGCTTGACAGGATACCAGATGTCTTTATTTGACATTATGAGTAATTCTGAACCAGAGGAAATTACGGAAGAACCGGAAGTAGAAGAATCGGTTGCAGAAGTGGAAGAGATACAGAATGAAGAACCAGAGGCAGATTCGCATATATCCTTTGAAGAAGCAAAAGAATTGTGGGAAGATGGCTTTTATGAGGATGATTATGTATTAAAAAGTCGTGTAGGCGAACTGATCTATGACAGTATGGATACAGTTGGAAAATCTGTAGAGGATTTTTCCGAGGAACAGATGGCTGTTATCCGAAAGCTGGCTGAACAGGAGCGTATGTTAGAACCAGTACTGAATCCAGACTTTTCACCGGAACAGATACAGTTGGTTTCTGACATTTCAGAAAAAATCTGGAATGATAATGGCAGATGGCAGGAGGATATGATCGAGCCATATACAGATCATGTCATGAATCCAGAAGAAATTACCAGAGTACGACAGGAACTGGATTTACAAGAATCAGAATCTGAGCCGGAATCTGTAATTGTACAGGAACAGTGGGACGAGAATGTATTTGAATATCAGGGGTATCATTTTGAAGCAGTGGGGATTCTTCCGCAAGGTCTGGAAGGGAAAGAACTGGTAAACCAGACAAGAGGAAATACAGAATTGCACTTGACCACCTACGAGCGAGAAGATGATATTTTATATTCCTATGCAGGATTCTACGAAGCGAGTGGTTCATCAAAAGCTGATATTTTCCGGTGTATGGAAACCGGACGAAATTATATTCCAGGGGAGAACGAACTGTTTGGCTATGAGGGAGAATTTTTACCATATCTGCAGAATGAACAGGTGCAGGAACAGGAACCTCATAATTTCCATATTACAGACGATGACCTTGGTGCTGGCGGTCCGAAAGCAAAGTTTAAAGCAAATATGGAAGCTATCCGGCTGCTGAAAGAACTGGAACAGGAGCAGAGATTAGCAACACCGGAAGAACAGGAAGTGTTGTCAAGATATGTTGGATGGGGCGGTATTCCACAGGCTTTTGAAGAAAGAAACAGTGCCTGGGCAGAGGAATACACGCAGTTAAAAGGAGTCCTCACGCCAGAAGAATACAGTGCAGCAAGGGCATCAACGCTGAATGCTTTTTATACTTCTCCGACAGTTATCAAAGCAATGTATGAAGCACTTGGAAATATGGGACTGAAACAGGGAAATATCCTGGAACCGTCTTGTGGAGTAGGTAACTTTATGGGACTTTTACCGGAAAATATGAGTAATGCAAATATGTATGGTGTAGAGCTTGATCCGATTTCCGGGCAGATTGCAAAGCAGCTTTACCAGAAGAACAGGATTGCAGTACAGGGATTTGAGGAAACCAGTTACCCGGACAGCTTTTTTGACTGTGTAATCGGAAATGTACCGTTTGGGGCATACCAGGTCAGTGACCGCAAGTATGACCGATACCATTTTATGATCCATGACTATTTTATTGCAAAATCTTTAGACCTGGTACGTCCCGGAGGAGTGGTGGCAGTTGTCACATCAAGCGGTACGATGGATAAACAGAATCCGGAAGTCCGACAGTATTTTGCAAATCGGGCAGACCTGCTTGGGGCGATTCGCTTACCGAACAATGCTTTCCAGAGAAATGCCAATACCAGTGTGGTTGCGGATATTCTGTTTTTCCAGAAAAGGGACAGGGCTGCGATCACAGAGCCAGACTGGGTACAGTTAAAAACCACACCAGAAGGATATACGGTCAATTCTTATTTTGCTGACCATCCGGAAATGTTGCTTGGGGATTTTACAACAGAAAGTACCCAGTACGGAAAACAGGAAGTAACGGTAAAGGCAAAAGAGGGAGCAGATCTGGCTGAGCAGTTAAAAGAAGCGGTGAAGCATATCCAGGGAACTATTACAGAGCAGGAGATTTCGGATACGGAATTGGAAGAACAGGTAGTATCCATACCGGCAGATCCGAACATTAAGAACTTCAGCTTTGCACTTGTCGGAGAGGATATTTATTACAGGGAAAATTCTGTTATGAATAAGATGGAACTTCCCGTTGTGACAGGCGAACGTGTCAGAGGTATGGTTGCCATCCGGGATGCAACAAACAGGCTTCTGGAACGGCAGTTGGATGAATGCAGTGATGAAGAGGTTGCCAGCTTACAGGCTGAGTTGAATCAGGTTTATGACAGTTTTACTTCCAAGTATGGACTACTCAGCAGCAATGCAAATAAAAGAGCGTTCAGCATGGACAGCAGCTATTGCCTTTTGACTTCCCTTGAATTTCTGGATGAAAAGGGCGAGTTGAAGCGAAAAGCAGACATATTTACGAAAAGGACGATCCGCAGGGCAGAGCCGGTAACATCGGTAGATACTGCAAGTGAGGCATTGGCGGTATCTATCGGGGAAAAGGCGAAAGTGGATATTCCTTATATGATGGAGCTTACAGGGAAAACAGAGGAAGAGGTCACAGAGGAGCTTACGGGTGTTATCTTTAAGAATCCTCTTACGGATAAATGGGAGCCATCCGACGAGTATCTTTCCGGGAATGTCAGGGAGAAGCTGAACATTGCAAGACAGTTTGCAGAAAACCATTCAGAATATATGGTCAATGTGCAGGCGCTGGAACGGGTACAGCCAAAAGATCTGGATGCTTCTGAAATTGAAGCAAGGCTTGGCGCAACATGGATTTCTCCGGACTATATTACAGAGTTCATGGCAGAAACATTCCATACACCACGACACCATATCAATTATGAGCGTATTAAAGTGCAGTATGCGGAAGTGACTGGACAGTGGAATGTAAAGGGAAAGAATGTGGATAGCAGCAATAATCCACTTTCCACATCAACTTATGGAACACAGAGGGCAAATGCTTATCGCTTGTTGGAGGATGCACTGAATCTGCGTGACACAAAAATTTATGACACAATACATGATGCGGATGGGGAACACCGGGTACTGAACCGAAAAGAAACTACTCTGGCGCAGCAGAAGCAGGAACTGATCCGGGAGGAATTTAAAGAGTGGATTTTTAAGGATATGAGCCGACGGGAAACGCTCTGCAAAATTTATAATGAACGGTTTAACAGTGTAAGACCAAGAGAATATGATGGCAGTCATATCCAGTTTGTCGGAATGAATCCGGAAATTAAGCTGATGGAGCATCAGAAAAATGCAGTGGCACATATCCTTTATGGAAATAATACACTGCTCGCACACTGCGTAGGTGCAGGTAAGACATTCCAGATGATCGCAGCCGGTATGGAGAGCAAGCGTCTGGGACTGGCACAAAAGAGCCTTTATGTGGTTCCAAACCATTTGCTGGAACAGTGGGGAAGTGATTTTTTACGCTTATATCCGGGAGCAAATATTCTGGTGGCAACGAAGAAAGACTTTGAACCGGCAAACAGAAAACGGTTCTGTTCCAGAATCGCAACAGGAGATTATGATGCGGTCATTATTGGACACAGCCAGTTCGAGAAAATCCCGCTTTCCAGGGAAAGACAGATTGCATTGCTGGAAGATCAGATTGCAGATATTACATTTTCTATTGAATCAGCAAAGACGCAGGTCGGGGAGCAGTATACCGTTAAACAGATGGAAAAGACGAAGAAAACCCTGAAAGCAAAACTGGAAAAATTAAATGACCAGACACGAAAGGATGATGTTGTGACTTTTGAGCAGTTAGGCGTGGACAGGCTGTTTGTGGACGAGTCACATTATTACAAAAATCTTTTTTTATACACTAAAATGCGGAATGTGGCAGGCATTTCACAGACCGATGCACAGAAAAGTTCAGATATGTTTATGAAATGCAGGTACATGGATGAGATTACCGGGGGAAAAGGAATCACGTTTGCAACGGGAACACCCGTATCAAACAGTATGACCGAATTATACACCATTATGAGATACCTCCAGTATGATACTTTAATGAATATGGGAATGGGACATTTTGATTCGTGGGCAGCGACTTTTGGAGAAACAGTTACAGCAATCGAATTGTCACCGGAAGGGACGGGCTATCGTGCAAAAACACGATTTGCCCGTTTTTTTAATCTTCCGGAACTGATTTCCATATTTAAGGAAACAGCAGATATTCAGACTGCGGACATGTTGAATCTTCCTGTACCGGAAGCAGAATATATCAATGAAGTATTAAAACCGAGCGATGAGCAGAAAGAAATGGTGGAAGCATTTTCAGAACGTGCAGAGCAGGTTAGGGGAGGTGCGGTAGATCCAAGGGTAGATAACATGCTCAAAATCACCAATGATGGAAGAAAATGTGCATTAGACCAGAGGCTTTTAAATGATATGCTGCCAGATGCAGGGGAAAGCAAGGTAAATGCCTGCGTGGAGAATGCTTTCCAGGTATGGGAGGACGGAAAAGATACACAGGCTACCCAGCTGATTTTCTGTGACCTCAGCACACCGAAAACTGACGGAACATTCAATGTTTATGATGATGTGAGAAATAAGCTGGTGGAACGGGGAATCCCGAAAGAGCAGATCGCATTTATCCATGAGTACAATACGGAGGTGAAAAAAGCGGAGCTGTTTGCAAAGGTGCGGGCCGGGCAGGTAAGAATCCTGATGGGTTCCACTCCAAAACTCGGTGCTGGTACCAACGTCCAGGACAGACTACTTGCACTGCATCATCTGGACTGCCCTTGGAAACCGTCAGATCTGGAACAGCAGGAGGGACGTATTCTCAGGCAGGGAAACCAGAATGACAAGGTAAAAATCTTCCGGTATGTAACGGAAAATACGTTTGATTCGTACATGTGGCAGATTCTGGAAAACAAGCAGAAGTTTATTTCACAGATCATGACCAGTAAATCCCCGGTGCGTGCCTGTGAAGATGTAGATGATACAGCCCTGTCCTATGCAGAGATCAAAGCACTGGCAACAGGAAACGAGTACATCAAAGAAAAAATGGATCTGGATGTGCAGGTAAGTAAACTGAAACTTCTGAAAGCAAACCACACCAGTCAGATCTATCGTCTGGAATCGGATATTGCAAAGCGGTATCCGGTACAGATTGCAGCATTGAAGGAGAAAATTGCCGGTATGCGTGTGGATGCAGATGTGGTAAAAGAAGTAGATTTACAGGATAATGACCACTTTGCAATGACAGTCGGTGGAAAGCTGTATACCGATAAAAAGGAAGCGGGAGTTGCACTGATTTCAGCAGCATCCGGTTTGAAGTCCGTAAAATCAGCCGGGCAGATTGGGGAATATCATGGTTTTGCACTTTCTTCAGAATATAATTTTCTGTCGAATACTTATACCATGACGATCAAGGGAAAATGTTCTTATAAGATTGAGTTCGGAAAGGATACTCTGGGTAATATCCAGAGGATTCATAATGCACTTTCTGCAATCGAGAAAAAGCTGGCAGATACCGAGCAGAATCTGGAAACGGTACAACAGCAGTTAAAGACCGCACAGGAAGAGGTGCAGAAGCCATTCCCGAAAGAAGCGGAACTGAGTGAAAAAATGGAACGTCTGGCAGAACTAAATGCCATGCTGAACATGGATGAGAAAGGGGGAGAAAATCTTCTGGCAGACGAGGGAATCGGGGAAAACCCGGAAGTAAACGTGCCGGAGGAACGACAGGACAGAATTGCTGACAGTGTTCATAAAACATCTATTCTGGAAAGAATGAAAGAACAGAAACAGCAGGAGCAGACAGGCGAAAAACAGCAGAAACCAAAAAAGAAACATGAACAGGAGTTATAAAGGGTATCCCGTCAGAGTGACAGAGCTTTGGCGGGATTTTTCTATGGAGGATTTGATTATGGCAAACAGAGAAGAACAGTTAAAGCAGATTACAGAGCAGTTGGAACAGGGTGTTGCAGAAATATTCACATCAGAAAAATATACGGAATATCTGAACACAATGGCAAAGTTCCATAATTACAGTTTTAATAATACATTGTTGATCGCTATGCAGAAACCGGAAGCAACACTGGTAGCGGGGTATCAGGCATGGCAGAAGAAATTCAACCGACAGGTAAAAAGAGGGGAAAAAGGCATCCAGATTATTGCCCCGGCTCCGTTTAAAGAGAAACAGGAGATTGAAAAAACTGATCCGGAAACAGGCGAGATTGTGATTGGAAAAGATGGACAGCCGGAAACAGAAGTAGTAGAGCGTGTCATTACAAAATTCCGGGTTACGACAGTATTTGATGTCAGCCAGACCACAGGAGAACCGATTCCAGAGTTTGAGGTATCAGAACTGGAGGGAGATGTTTTGATCTACCATGATTTTATGGAATCATTAAAAATGGTTGCCCCGGTTCCTATCCGTTTTATTGAGATTGATGGGGAGGCGAAAGGCTTTTATCAGCTTGTCGATAAATATATTGCGATTCAGCCTGGCATGAGTGAGGCACAAACCATGAAAACAGCGGTGCATGAAACCGCACATGCAGTATTGCATGATCGTGATCAGATGGAAGCAGAGGGCATCGTAAAAGATCAGCTTACAAGGGAAGTAGAAGCAGAAAGTGTTGCCTATGTGGTATGTAATCATTTCGGACTGGACACATCGGAGTATTCTTTTTCCTATATTGCAAGCTGGTCTTCCGGTAAAAATATGAAAGAGCTTCGTGCTTCTATGGACACCATCCGTAAGACTTCTGCTGATATGATTGGACAGATTGAGGAAAAACTCAAAGAACTTCAGATAGAAAGAGCAGAGCAGGAAGCAGATGTTGTGGAGCAGACAGAAGAAATGAGTGCCATGCAGTATGCAGAACAGACTATTAATCGTCTGGAGCAGGAACGGACGATTTTCAGCAATGACCAGAGAAATCTTATCGTGAATTTTGCTTATAAACTGGATGACAGGGAAGCAACGGAAAAACTGGCAGAGAATCTTGCGGAATCTATTCTGGATGGAAACAGAGAAGCGGTACTAAATCTGATTGGAGAAGCGGAGGAACAGATTGACAATCTGCCGGATTCGATGATCGGGTTATCTGAACTGCATGAGGCTGGATTCTATTCGGAAAGTATGCTGCCGCTTACCAGGGAACGGGCAGTGGAGCTGCACCATGAGGGAGTAACGGTTTACGGACTGACCGGAGCAGTTGGCGGTCAGGAGCAGTCGCAAAGGGTTATGGATCTGGAACTGGATATTTTACAGCATGACGGATTATTCGGAGTGACAAAATTTGAATGGAAAAATTACCGGAGAAGTCAGGAAACGGTTATGACACCGGAAGAAAAAGCAAAGATCAAAGAAACGCTTCTTCTGGAAAGTGATGGAAAACGTTATGGTATTTATCAGATTAACAGTGGACAGGAAGAAAGAGGGTATCAGTTTTTAAGTCTGGAAACGGCAAAAGAAATGGGATTTACCGTAGATGGCAAAGACTATCAGATGGTTTACAGTGAAAGACTGAGAGATGCTACGACACTGGACAATCTCTTTGAGCGATTTAATATAGAGCGTCCAAACGATTTTACCGGGCATTCCATGTCAGTCAGTGACGTGATCATTATGAATCGGGGTGGCAGATTAACCGCATACTATGTGGATTCCTTTGGATTTACAGAACTGCCGGACTTTGTGGCACAGAGAGTTGAAATGTTAAATGCCAATTCTGTAAAAGCGTATCCGGATGTTTATATGGGAACTTTGGAAAATGCTATGCAGGAAAGAAATATAGACGCTTACCTGGATTCCAGAAAACTGAATATTGACTGTAAAAATGCAATCGAACAGGCAATCACTGAAAACTTTGATGGCATGAGCCTGACCCCGGATACTGCGACAGGGGTGATTGAAAAATATGGAGAAGAACGGGTTGCCTTTGTTCTGGCAAATACATTGAAACAGCTCTCCTATGATGGAAGATTTTCTGATGGCAATAAACGGTGGGCTGATGGTATTGATGTTCCAGAAAATATCAGCCGGGGAATAGATTTGAACAGGGATTACATTGTGAGCAGCCACCCTACAGTCTTGAATGGCTTCATTGATATGGCAAGAAACGAAATCCGCACCCGGAAACTGGAAGAGATGCTTGGCGTGAAAAATCAGCATATCACTGAAAATACAAGAGGGTATGAAGCAGACGGACATACAGGCACCTGGTATGCAGTGGATATGAAAACGTATCATGGTGAGCGATTCTTCCAGATGCGAAGTGAGGAATACGGTCAGGAAGTGGCAGATATTATTGTGTCGGAGAATGGAACACTGGTGGCAGAGGACATCTGGCATGGATTTGATGAAGGAGCCAGGGAAGCTATTTCAGAATATCTGGAAGAAAAAGGTGCAACAGTATATGACCTGATGAATATTTCGGACCAGGCAACAGTTATCTTAGCAGACGGGACAGTTATGAAAATAACGGAACAGCAGACGATCAGTAAAGATACATGGGAACCGACACTGACCGGACAGAATCTGCAGGGGGAAGAACAGAAATTTAGTTTCTTCGAGATACATAAAGTCAGAGAAAAAAATGGCATTGACCTGAAAATGCCAGAAAATCATTATATTGACCAATATTATGTGATCGAAGATCTGGCAGTAAAAGGTGGATTGAAGATTGAGCGATATAAGGATTTGGGAGCTGCCCTTGGAGCATATTACTCTCTGCCAAACCATAAAATGAAAGCTCTTGGAATTGAAAATACAGCACCGCTGCGAGGCAGTCTTGATTTTATCCAGTGCAAGAATGGAATAGATACGCTGATCTATGATTGTCAGAAAGTGGAGGGATGGCTGAATCCGCAGATATACAATACTTTTAAAGAGATAGGTAACAGTCTGGAAGTGCATGATACAGAGATAGCATACCAGATTGGAGAGCGGTATTTTACAATTCAGACAGTAGAAGATGGTTATGATTATACATTTTATGATAAGGATTATCTGGAACTGGATGGCGGCGTTTATGATGATCCGACTATTTCTATTACTGAAGCAATGGAGAATATTTTGGAAGAGGAAGGACTTTCGATAGAAGATGCAAGCGTGATGGATTATGAAGAAATGTATGCAGAAATTGAATATGCAGAAGAAGAGAGACTGGAGAAGATACAATTTGAACGTACTTGCCCAAAGGCTTTTTTTGATGGTTATGACAGGGAAGCGGCATTAAAAAGTTATGAGGGAATAACCGTACAATTTAAAATGTCTGGTATGTATTTAACAGTGCAACCGACGGAGGATGGCTATAAATACCTGGTTTATGATCAGGAACTTCATGAAATTTCAGGAGATGCTTGTGGAAATCCAGAAGATTCTATTCAGAAAGCAATGTATGCCAGCTTGAAAAATGAAGGATTGGAAGATGTTGAATGTGTAAAAGTTGATGACAGGGAGTTTCGGGATAAGGTAATCAGTCATTCTAAAGAAGTGCTGGCCAGTGGAGATGTTCGATTCACTTCGGAACTTGGCAGATGTGAAATAGCATTGAATGGGATGGACAGGGCAGAAATTGAATATGAAGTTTTATTTCATGCAAGAGCTGTTCTGGAAGAAATGGGACTGGAAAATGAAGTTACGCTGATCGGGGCGAGAGTGTATGGTTCCAGAAGCAGGGATGGTCTGTATTGTGAAGATTCTGATCTTGATGTGGTGCTTTCTTATCGAGGAAATCTTCGAGAAGATAGTTTTTTTGACAAATTGAATTCCTATGGTATGGCAATAGCAGGCATTAAAGTAGATATTAACCCAATTTCAGAAGAAAGGATTACTCTGGCAGAGTACATAAAGGAATCAGAAGCTTATCTTGATCAGCAGGAAATCAAGAAACTAGCAGTGGACTTGGATAATTTTAGTTACGAGTATGATACTTATGAATATAAGGATACTGTTGAAAATAGGGACGAACAGGTTGAGAAAATCACAGAAGATATTTTGCACAGGGAAACAGCTGGTTTAAAAGACTGGCTGACTGAGGTGTCAAAAGAATCGAATATAGACAGTGATGTAATTACTGCCCGGTCATTACTTTCACGTCTGGAAAATGCAGAAACACTCTCTATTTTTGCTAGACCGTTAGAGCAGGAGCAGACAGAAGCTACGATCACTTTTTATGTTGCAGAGTGCATGGAATTTCCAGTTATGGGTGAGTACCACGAAAATCTTACTTTGGAAGAAGCCTTACACATTTATGAAACCATTCCCGCTGAACGTATGAATGGGATAAAAGGTGTTGGATTTGAACTGCACGATGGAAGTGATTATGACGGACCGTATGATCTTATGCGACTTGGAAAAGTTGACAGGGAAGGTGTGGAGATGATTAAACACTATAAGGAAAGTCCATTAGTTCAGAAAGCAATGGATGATGTGGAAAAATATTTTGCCAGGAAGCAGGAACTTACAAAAAGAACAGAACAGGCAGTTGGAGATAAGCCTATACAGAAAGAAAATGTTTCACATCCAAAGAGCAGAAAAGAATCTGTTCTTCAGGCACTCCGGGAACGTCAGGCAAAAATAAAAGAGCAGGAACAGACTACAACGAAAGAAAAATCCAGAACACATAAGAAGGGAGAGGTGTCATTATGATGGTAAGATTTGAGGAAGATGAATATATTGCTGTTGCGATTTTTGATGCGGGTGACAGGATTCAGACAATGAATGCTATGGATGAAATTTTTTCCTATCTGGATGAAGATATGAAGTATCTGATATTTACAACAATCCAGAAGCTGTATTATCTTAGCGATGAAGGATACAAAGAGCTGGAAAGAACCGTAGAGATTTATAAAGCAGACTTGGAGGTGGATGGAGAATGAGTAGAAGTCAGTTTGCAGTTTATCAGTTAAAAAAGAAGCCGGAATTGAGAAACCTTCTTTTCCGTACCTATGAAGAACTTGCACAGGATCAGATTCCTGTGCAGGTGAAAAATTATGAACAGGTGTATCTTGGAACAATGAAACCGGGAGAAACGCCAGAGCAGATAAAAAAGGAGCTGGAGAAGAAACAACCACATAATTATAAAGGTCATGCAATCAGTACCAGTGACGTGATGATCTTGAATGATAATGGTATCACGACTGTTTACTATGTAAATAAAGATGCTTTTATAGAGATTTCTGATTTTATGAAAGTTGCATCTTCGGAAAACGGTGGACTTACGAAGGATACGGTTGGCTATGAAATAGAGGGAAAAGACGGATCATGGGAAGTAATAGATTATCTGCTGGTAGAAGGCAAGAATTATTTCCTTATGGAACATGAGCAGTATGGGAAAGATGTTGCGTATGTAGTCTTGAACCAGGACGGCAAAGTGATTGTAGATAGCACATATAATGGATTTGATGATGCGGTAAAACAGAAAATTCTTGATTCTCTGCATCCGCCAGTGCAGGAACAGACAGAAAATAGTAAACCGAAACTGGATAACTGGCAGAAGTATCTGGAAAATGGGGAATACCTGAGAAGTGCGGAAATTACAGAGGAAGCAAATTATAATATGATTGACGGACTTAGAAATAATTCTGCACCGAAAGATAAAAAGAAGCGTCCAAAAGAATCCGTTCTTGCGAAGCTGAATGAGAAAAAGGAAGAAGTTGCCAAGCGTAGTGGACAGAAAGCAATGCAGCAGATAATGGGACAAGACGTGGAGCGTACAAAAAAATAAAAATGAGAGGCTGGTCACAGTTGTGGCTGGCTTCTTTTTTTGCATAGAAAAAGACTGGCCAGTGCCGAATAATCAGTTAGGGCTAGTCTTTATAGTGCGTTGCAATATCTTCAATTTTACAATCCAGAATATTACAGAGAGTGTTGATGGTGTTCATACTGACACCTTCATTATTCTGCAAACGATGTATCAGGGACTTACTGAAATGATATTCTTTGTGAAGAGTGTATTTTGTGATACCTCTTTCCTGCATGGTAAGCCACAATTTATCATATTTAATCAACGGCTATCTCCACCTTTTTCTTGTCTTTCCCTCATTATAGGGTTAAGATAGAAAGTAACAAAGGTTCTGTTTTCGGAACCTATATCAAGGAGGAGATGGATTGAAAAAGCAGAGGATAAAAGGAATTGTACTGGTAGTTGTTTGTTTCATATGTGTATTGTGTATATGTAGTGGATTTTATAGAGTGCAGTCGAAGGAACTTTCGGAAATTCCTGATGCAGTCAATAGTACGAGATTTAACACTACGGAACATTTAACAGTTGTAGCAAATCAGGAGGAAATTGCTGATAAAAAGGAATTGGCAAAACAGATTATAAAAATGTGCAGGGAAAATTCTTTTCAGTCTATAAAGTTTTCTTATGATATGGTATGCCCGACAGAATTACAGATTAATGTATATAAGACAGAAAAAGACCTTAACGATAATAAGAAATTCTGTGAGATAGAATATTCGTCAGAGGAAGAAAATGAAGAATATGATATTATCCACAATCCTGAAAAATTTATATTACATGTAGATGGAGAAAAAGTAGAATAGAGAAATAGAGGTTTGCTTCCCTGGATTTAAGGAAGAACCTCTATTTTTATGAAAAAAAGTCGGTTATGATTTTTCTTGTGTATGCTCACGCTGGCGATTTTGAACTTGTGAGGTTCCAAGAATAATATCTACATTGGAACACACTGTACGGAGTTCCCGTTCATGTTCCCGCCGGGCATTAAAGTCTTCACGTTGCATCGTCTGTAATTCTGTTAAGCGATTCTTTTCCTCACGCAGCATTTTTAATGTAGGAAGTTTATTGCCCTGTGATTTTTCTTTGAGTATTCGGAGGGCAGATTCATAGAGTGTAAGTTCTGCCCGGTGATCATCATAAAATTTTTCTTTGTTCCGACTTTTGCGGTAATCAGAATATATAGATTTATTGGCAAGATATTGTCCGGTATAATGAATCTGTTCATTGACATTCTTCAAAGTATTCTCTGTGGATTTTAGTGTATTTCTTGCATTAGTGCTTTGAGCAGAGGCATCGGAAAGAGCTGCTTCTAAATCTGCCTTGGATTGAAAGCCATGTTCCTGTACATAGGCAACTGTCTGAGCCATCATTTTCAGGTTAGACAGTTTTACTTTTTGTGCATACGCCTGACTTTGTTGTGCTTTAATACAATGCTGCAAATCTGTTACCAACCGTAAATCAGATTTTATAAAGAGGAAAGTATGTGGAGCTTCTGTAGTTGTAGCAGTGTAGGCAGAAACTGTTGGAGTTGAAGAATTAACAACTTGAGAAATATCAGGAACCGGATTTTCAGTAATCTGTGAGGTAGAATTTTCTTGAAATATTTGCATAAGATGTTTTTCCTCATAAAGTGTACCAAGGCTTCTTCCAGTAATGTATTTACTGCGATTGGGATGCAGGTAGCTGTATCTGCCACGACTGACTTTGAATGTAATATTATATTTTTCAGACAGCAATCTGGAAAAATCTTCTTGTGATATTGCCTGTGAAGCAACTGTATCAATCGCATCACGAAGATATTGTTTCTCGGTTTGAAAAGTAGTCTGCCTAGGAGTCAGCCCTTTCTTTTCAAGCTCTGCATTGTGTTTATCAAGTTTTTTTTGTCCTCTGCGTTTTGCCCAGTACTCTTTTTCAGATAGTTTCCTTTCCGCAGGTGTTAGAAGGTCTACCTGGTTCAATCCATAGGCGGTACACATATCCATGACTTTTTGCTTCAAATAGATTCGGTATCTATCGGAAAGATGATGTTTATATCCAGCTTTTGAATCCCGGTCAAATTCCATATAGGGCTGAGGCTCAGTGTCATATTTGCGGATACTGTTGATTACGATATGCACATGAATATTGCCACTACCATTGTGACCGTCAGGGTGAGTACAGACAAGTGCCTGGTGTCCGGGAAAATTCTCTTTGGCATATTCTACGCCAAGCTGCTGCGCCAGTTCTCCGGTCAATCCATGTTCGTCCCGGTCTTTAGGATCGAAGCTGATGATATAGTGGTGGGATTTGATTTCGTTGTAAGACTGGTTCTTATGAAAATAAGCATTTGTTTCTTGACATTCCGCTGCAAAAGTAAATGGATCGCAGTTTATTCCATCAAGATAGTATTCTTCACGAATAAGCATATGACCGTTTTCATCAAGGATAGGCTTCTGTGTATATTCATCATGCTGAAAAATCAGATAGCGTTCAGCTTCTCCATAATCTGCATTTTTACTTGCGATATGTTTCAGTATTGCCATGAAAGTCACCTGCCATTTCCATTACCTTATATTTCATTTCATATAAATCTCGAAGTCGCTTATTTATTTCTCCACGCATTTCCTGAGAAAGAATCCCACCCTGATTAAAATATTTTGCAATCTGATTGAGGTTGCTGCCTATCTTTCCAAACTCTGCGAGCAGTTTCTTTATTTCTGGAACATCAGCAACTATTTCAATTTTGGTCTGTACTTTTCCTTTTAAAACTTGTGTTCGCACATAAGAAGCTAATGACATATTAGCTTGTTTGGCGGCAGTTTCGATAATTGAAAATTCTGTCTCAGTGAAACGAACGGTAATACGATGGTTACGATACATTTCTTCTTTTTTAGGTCTTGCCATATTTTTAATCCTCCAGTTGTTTTTGTAAGTAAAATTCACAGCAGACTGTGAAAGTTAAGTAATAAAAAATTATTACGCTGTGACCATGTAAATGGGAACCAATGAAACAATCATTGATTGTGCTTGAGGGTATGGGGAGCAAAATCCCCATCAAGTTGCCTGCTGTCAAAATCCGGGAAACGGGTTTCTGGCAGCCAGGGCGAAACTTGCTCTAAGAAAGAAATCCCTCTACTAATAAGGCTTTGGAAAGCCTGTTTACCAACCCTCAAAATGAAAAAAATAAAAAAACAGGAAATGCAGGTTGGTAAATAGCCTCTGCCGAGCTTTATAGGTAGAAGTAGTTTTTTCCGGGAGGTGTAAAAATGGCAGAGAAAGAATTACCAACACCAGAAGAAATGCAGGAGATGGCAGAGATAGATATTAGAACGGTAGACACAAGCAGTCTGGTAGATATAGAGCAGGTGCAGATACAAACAGAACTGCCACAGGAAGAACGGATTGCAGATTATATCAGGCAGATTAAAAATCCGTATTGCTATATCTCTCATGGAGTAGCGGTAAAAATAAGTTTTACTGGAAAATGTACACTGGAAGAAAGCCTGAACAGGTGTATCTCGTTGTGAAAATGAAGAAACACAGGATGGAAAGAAATTTAAAAAGAATGAAAAAAGGTATAGCAGTGAGCCAGAAGTTATGTTAATATGGTGTTGGGTCAAAATTTAAAAGCATTCAAGAAGCCATGAATTTCTTGGTTTACACTGCCGGACGGCATAGTAAATTAGGAGGTTGATGGCTTTATGTATTTCAATCAAAAGTCTATATTAGCTGCGGACTATCTCAGACTCTCCAGAGAAGACGGAGATAAATTGGAAAGTGATAGTATCCGCAATCAAAGAAGTCTGATTAACGATTTTGTAAAACAGCACCCAGAGATCACATTGGTCGATGAATATGTTGACGATGGTTACAGTGGAACAAATTTTGAACGTCCTGCATTTAAGCGATTGATTGAGGATGTGAAGAAAAAGAAAATCAACTGTATTATCGTCAAGGACTTATCCAGACTGGGAAGAAACTATATTGAAACAGGAAGATACCTGGAAAAGATATTCCCGTTTCTTGGAGTAAGGTTTATTGCAGTTACAGACCATTATGACAGTGCAGCAGAATCGGATGATGCAGACCAGATCATTGTTCCTTTTAAGAATCTGATAAATGATGCTTATTGCAGGGACATCTCAATTAAAATCCGAAGTCAGTTAGATGTAAAAAGAAAAAATGGACAGTTTATTGGCAGCTTTGCCGGGTATGGCTATCAGAAAGATCCAGAGAATAAAAATCATCTCATTATAGATGAATATGCAGCAGATATAGTCCGATATATTTTCAATCTGAAAATGGACGGTTACAGTTCTCAAAGGATTGCAGAGAAGCTGAATGAAATGGGAGTGCTTCCACCAATGGAATATAAACGAAGCTGTGGTATGAATTATAATAGTGGATTTCGTTCAGGAGCTAAGCCTACATGGGCGGTCACAACTGTAAATCGCATTTTGACAAATGAGTTATATACAGGAACAATGGTTCAGGGAAAGAATCGTAAAATCAACTATAAAGTAAAAGAGTGCAGACCAGTAGCAGAAGAAAACTGGATTCGTGTAGAGAAAACGCATGAAGCGATTATTGCAGAGGAAATATTTCAGTATGTACAGTCATTGATGGAACTGGATACCCGCACAGCACCAGAGGAAGAATCCGTATATATTTTTTCGGGATTTTTGCGATGTGGAGATTGCGGGCAGAACATGGTGAAGAGAAGCACAACAAAAAATAGAAAGCGGTATTATTACTACCATTGTTCTACATATAAAAACGGAGATGGATGTAGTTCACATCTGATTAGTGAAAAGACGGTTCATAAAGTTGTTTTGGATGCTATACAAAGGCAGATTGCCTTATTGGTAAATGCGGAGAATATCATTCAGAACAGTGGAATGAAAAATTATAAAAAAACAGAACTGGATTCACTGGAAAAGCAGTTGGTGGTTCTGCATGAGGAAGTAGAGAAGTATAAAGATTTAAAAACCCGGTTGTATCAGGATATGTTAGATAACATTGTGACGAGAGAAGAATACCATGAGTATAACCGGAGATTTACAGACAAGCTACATAATGCGGAAAAGGCAGAACGTGAATTAGAGCAGAGGAAAGAAAAGGCATCTGCGGAGGGAAAACGGGAACACCCTTGGATTGAGGATTTCAAGTGCTATCAGAATATTACACAGCTTGATCGTAAAGCGGTAGTTACTCTAATTGATAAAGTCATTGTGTATGGAAAAGACCGTCTGGAAATTTGCTTTAAGTATGCAGACGAAATACAGGAAATGACAGAAGCAGCTCAGAATATTCGGGAAATGGAAGAAAGGGAAGGTAGATTTAAATGCGGTGCGTAAGTTATACAAGGACTACATCGTGCAAAAATACAAAGAAAATTCCATCAGATATTATCCAACAGCAGAATGAACATATTCAGAACTATATACAATCACATGGTTGGAAGCTGGTAGCAAAATACAGTGACCGGAAAAAGGACGAAAATGAAAATATAGCTTTTGAAGAAATGACGGCAGATGGGATTAACCGTAAATTTGATATGGTGGTAGTAGATAGTGTTGACCGTTGCGGAAAATATATTTCCTGTGCGGAAGATGTACTGGTTAAAACATTCTTTCCGGCGGGACTTCACTTTGCGATAGTACAGAGCGATTTTTGCAGTATTGGAAAAAGCAGGGAAGAAATAGACGAGTATTTTAGAAAAGAGAAAATTGCGGTACAGGTAAAGAGTATGCGTGAATATGCGATTCGTGAACAGGTAGAGGGATATTATACAGTTCACGATGAAAAATATGGATACATACTTTCAGAAGATAGAAAAGAATTAATTGTCGAGGAAGAGGCTGCGAAGATTGTACGGGAGATATTTCAAATGACATTGGCAGAAATCTCTATAAAAAAGATAGTAGCCATTCTGAATGAGCGAGGAGAAGAATCTCCAATGGTACATAATGCGAGAGTGGGGCATAAGCACTGGCCGCATTATGAAAATAGGTGGAGCGAGGGCGCTTTGCGGAGGATTTTAGAATGTACAGCATATGATGGCTATTGGCAGAAAACAATCAACGGAGAAGTTTGTACGCTTTCAATAACACCAATACTAGATGAAGGAGTTTTTGATCAGGCTAGAAGACTTATTAAAAGTCGAACAACTACAGATAATATCATAGGTGGGAAGCCGGGGCCATATGTAAGAAAAATCTATGATGAAGCAACTGGAAAGCCGTTGTACCTGAGAAATTTCCGAAGTGGTGACGTTGCTTTTGTGTTCAATCCGCAGATGGGTGAATTACCAAAGAAAAGAAAAATTTATATAGAAGAAGCTAAGGTTACAGAGGCAGTAAAAAATGCAATTTCTCTGGAAATGGATATGGCTGAAAAAATGAAAGCATATTTGCAGACAGAAAAAATGCAACAGCTATTACAGAAAGAGACTCAGCAATATTCAGAAAAGGCATGGATGATATTTCAGGAAATGGAGCAGGTAGAGAAAGACCGTATTCCTTTATATGAAAAATTCCGGGACTATGAGATTGGTCAGACAGAATATCAGGAGAAAAAAGAAGAAATACAGGCGCAGTTGCAAATGTATGAAAACGATTTTGAAGGACTGATGGACAGGCTTGCAAATATGAAAAAGGCTTATAGCGAGGAAAATGAATGGATAAAAACATTTCAAAGGGAAGAGTTACCGGAGAAGTTGGAAAGTCAACATGTTAAAAAATGGGTAGATAAAATAATTGTTTCAGATTTAAGAGATGTGCATGTATACCTGACAATGCAGAACTGGAAGAATTATTTCCCAGAAGAATGGATGGAGGAATAGCAATGGCAAGGAAAAGCAGAAGAAATAAAAATGTTGAGGCTGTTAGTAATCAGATTATAGAAAACTGTGAGAATCTGATAGATACCGGAGCGTATATTCGATTATCTGTTGAAAATGGTGGAAATGAAACGGACGAAACTTTAGTTGTACAACAAATGCTGGTTGAAAAGTTCATAGAGGAGCATCCGGATTTAAAATTGGCAGGTACATATATAGACAATGGATTTAGCGGAACTAATTTTGAACGACCAGGCTTCTTGAAACTCATGGAAGATGTCCGGTCAGGAAAGATTCAGTGTATTGTTGTAAAAGACTTATCACGTTTTGGCAGGGACTATCTGGAAACAGGATATTATCTGGAAACGATTTTACCAAGGTTAAATGTAAGGTTTATCGCAATTACAGATGATTATGACAGTTCCAGAAAAGAGGACAGGGAAAACATCAGTGTTCCATTAAAAAATATGGTTAATGCCATGTATGCAAAAGATATGTCAAAAAAGATTCTGGCTGCAAAAGATGCACAGCGAAAAAAGGGAAATATTACTTTATCAAAAGTAGCATTTGGATATGTCCGTTCAGAGGATAGGCACAGACAGATTGTTGATGAAGAGGTTGCACCATTTGTAAGGATGATATTTCAGTGGTATATGATGGGAGTCAGCAAAAAGAAAATTGCAGATAGATTAAATCTCATGGGAATTGCAACACCTGGACAAAGAGAAAAAACTGGTGTATTGACTGTTCCGTTAGAACAGACAAAGTGGAGAACGGATACAGTAGATAAGATTGTGAATAACCCTACATATGTTGGAGATATTGTAACCGGAAAGTTGAAGCAGTCATTGTATAAAGGGATAAAGCAGTATAGAACTTCGCCGGAGGACTGGAATGTTCAGAGAGATATGCATACACCGATGATCGCAAGGGATGATTATGAAGAACTGCAGGAAAGGTCAAATAAAATAAAAAAGGTCACAAGAAACTGGCATTTAAAATATATGGAGGACAGAGAAAAATACAAAGACTGTTTTCCCGGTATGGTTCGATGTGGAGATTGTGGACGTCCAATGTATTGTGTCCGCTATACCCATAATTATAAGACAATGGAGAAAGTAGGAATTTATTATACCTGTTCTGCTCAAAATTATACGAATAATTATTGCAGTCAGAAGATAGAAGAAAATCTGCTGAAGATACTTGTAATGGATCAAATTCAGATTCTTATAAGAAGTATGTGTGACAGAAAAAAGCTGTTACAAAAATTGAAAAGTGATTCCAGTGAGAAAAATACTTTTTATGAAGCAGGTGCAAAAGTGCGAATGTTGGAAAGAAAAATAGCGCAGGCAGAAGAAAAGAACACTGTATTGTATGAGGACTATGTAGCTGGGATTGTAGAAAAAGAGGACTTCGATATGATGAAAGAGCGTTATATCCGGGAGTTACAAAATCTGAGGGATGATTTGCAAATTGCAAAACAGAATCAAAGAATGTTGGAGAAAAAAACTGATAGATATATGAATATGGTCAGCAACTTGGAGCAGTATCTTTCTGACAGGAGCTTCAATGAAGCACTGGTACAGGAACTTGTAGAATATGTGGAGATATATAAAAACGGAAGCATTCATGTGTGCTTCAAGTGTGATGATAAATATAAACAGATAACAGAATTGATAGAGGATGTTAAAAGTGCGTAAGAATGGATTGTATCTGAGGTTATCTATTGCAGATGGAGATTTGGGAAAAGACAATAAGGATGAAAGTAACAGTATTGATAACCAGAGAACGCTTCTTGTAAATTTTGTTCAGGACAGGGATGATCTGTCAGATGAATATATAGAGTATGTGGATGACGGTTATTCGGGAACTAATTTTGAACGTCCGGCGTTTAAACGCATGATAGAGGATGCGAAAACTGGGAAAATAGATACGATTATTGTAAAAGATTTTTCACGATTTGGCAGAGATTATATTGGTGTAGGAGATTATCTGGAGCAAGTACTTCCAATACTGGGAATCCGTTTTATCTCATTAAACAATAATTATGACAGCAATGATTATTTAGGAAAAACTATGGGAATGGATATGGCAATTCACAACTTGGTCAACAACCTTTATAGCAAAGACATTTCTAAAAAGCTTAAAAGTGCATTGAGAGTAAAATGGAGAAATGGTCAATGGACTGGTGGGAAGCCTCCATTCGGATATTTGCGAAATAAAGAAACTGGAGAATGGCTGATAGATCCGGTAGCTGGAAAGTATGTAAGAATGGTTTTTGATAAAGCAATTGAGGGATGTAATACTTCTCAGATTTCATATTACATGAATGAGCAAAAGATTCCTACGCCGGGAAGATATAATAAAGAGAATGGTCTTACGCATTATGGATATAATCAAAAAATGCCAGAGTCGGAAATTCTGTGGGATTGTGGCATGGTTCGAGCCATTCTTGGAAGATATGAATATACAGGAGCTTTAGTGCAGGGAAAACGACAAAGTATTGCGGTTGGCAGTAAAGTAACCAGAAAATCGAGGGATAAAGATGTGGTTATTACAAAAAATGTTCATCCGGCAATCGTGTCAGAGGAAGAATATGAAATAGCAAAGGCAACTATCGCATTTATGAAAAAACCAGATTACCGGGGTACAAGAAAGTTTGCATTGAAAGGAAAAGTCAGATGTGGGAATTGCAGACGATCAATGGTATTGATGGAATCCGGTGCTAATGACAGGGTATATTGTCCACATAAAAAGATGACAGGAAAATTTGCCAAGTGTTCAGACGAAATGGTTTCTGTTTCAATTATAGAAGGGCATGTATGGTATGCTTTAAAACGTGTCCTTTATGTATTGGATGCTATACAGTTGGATTTTGAGGAAAAGACAACTAATTTGGATAGTGTCAGAAGAAAAAAGATAAAACAGCTAGAGGCTGAGAATAATGTGTTAAAAAGTGAGAGAATACGTCAGTATGAATCGTATGCGGAAGGTATTATAACGAAAGAAAAGTATATGATGAAAAAAATGCAGATTACGGATCGAATGAATGGCATACAGGCAGAGATAGAAACACTCACACGTTTATCGGCGGAGGAAGAAGCATATAAAAGTAAAGTGGCATCTGCTGTTGAATTACTGGAAGGGGAAATGCAGCATGAGAAGATTACAAAAGAACTTGTAAATGCCACGATTGATACAGTTTATGTATATGATAAAAAGAGGATAGAGATAGTATTCAGTTTTGATGATGTTCTGATGAAAGCAATAGAAAAATACCAGAAAGGGGTAAAGGAAGCATGACATTTAAAAATTTTGTATGTAAAGGAATCTTAGTATTTGCAGGGTTGCTTCTGCTTGGATGGATTGGAAAATATATTTATATGGTGGATGGGGAAATTGACTGGTTCAGATTTATGCTGGTTTACGGAGTGCCAGTGGGAATCCCACATATGTTTATTATAATTCCCTGGCATTGGGATTTATCCGGTATCCTTGGAATGGCTGCTCTGTGCGTAATTGTAGGCGGGATATTTGGTTGTGTGATTGCAGCATGGCTTGGAATCCGGGCGGTATGGTATATGGTGGGATTTCCAATTAGCAAGATTGTGGCGATACATAAAAGGACTTGCTAAAAATAATAGTATGAAATATGACCACAGGTGTAAAGTGATATGCCTGTGGTTTTATTTTGCCATTTATATGATGCGGAAGATGTGATAAAATATCAATCAATAAATCAATGGGAGAAATGAGATATGTTAGATGATGAAAAATGCTTGTGTGGTTCAGGACGCTTGTATTCCATGTGTTGTAAACCGTTTAGTGGACAGGGAATAGAGAATTATAAAAAAGAAATCGACAGCAAAAATTATATTAAAGCGTATTATGTAGCTGTGGCGATGCTTTCTGATTATCTGGAAGATGTAAGAAAGCATACGAACAGAATATTGAAGGATAACTCTGTAATTGGAAGATTTGTGTTACATAAAGATGTAAATGCACTATCGGAGTTGGCAGATCGTATTTTTCACTGCATACCAAAAGGAAATACAGATAACTGGGGAGAACGATTTGAATTTATAAAAGGATTGGTGGATGCAGAGGACTGGAAGAATGAATGTGAATATTATCAGCTATTGTATTATGAACTGAATAATGATAAGGGAAAATTCTCAGAGCAGATTGAGGCTATTGTAAAAAATACAAAAGTGGATGTACATACAGACCAGAGAATGTTGGAACTGTTGCGGTCTGTCATTTTACCGTCAGGACAATTAACGGAGCTGCTTAAATTGGATGATATTTTGATTGAAAAGACGGATAGTTCCTTAATGAAATTGAAATATAAATTTGATAAGGCAATACAGCTTGCATTGGTTTCTGATAATACAAGTGCGAAAAAGATTGCAGATGAAGTGATGGCAGAACTGGAAAAAGAAGATTTATATACAGAAGATGAAGTGTATTCGCAGGATGTTATTGCAATGATGTATGAAATGTATCATAACTTTGATCCAGACGTAAAGTGGCTGGAAAAAGCATTGCATGTGCGTGAAAAAATGAACATTAAAAAGTTTACTGAAGCCGGAAAGGTAAAATATTATTCTGACATTGCCTATACATACTGGAAAATGGGAAATTATGAAGTTGCAGAACAGGATTTTTGCACAAGTCTTGAGTATGCAAAAACAGCATTTGCACAGATATATTTGTTGGATTGTTTGGTAGAACAAAAGAAAATCAAAAATCTGAAAGAGTATCTGGAGAGTGTGGAATTTGAAAATATGGGAGCCGATAGCATAGACTTTCTTATAATTGTAGGCAATGCAGCTATACAGCTTAATGATAACGACAGTATAGAACTGATCAAGCGTTATATCGAGGAAACAAATATAGAAGTTCCATATTACAAGTTTTACTTGAAGGAATTAGAGTTAGAATTAGAAAAGAAAAGTGGTAAAATCATGCGACTGCTTAATAAGCTAAGTCCATTGAAAAAGTATTTGATCCTGCAACCACAATTAAACGGAATTGGAATTAATGTAGAAAAAATACTGGAAGATCTAAAAAAATAGACTATACATGATGAGTGAGGGAAACGTTTTGTGACGCTTCCCTCAAATTTTTTTCTATAATCATTTTCTGTAATAGTGATAAGGAATCCTACGAAAATTATTTAGTGTCACGCAGACAGTCTTTTATGAGTTGAACAGATTTTAAGATCCATTCCATTTCTTGCGGTGTGCAATCAGATAACAGGTTTTGTATTTTCTGATAAGACGGATCTGAAAAAGTGGAATCCGGTATGTTATTAGTGGAATTACTCGCAGGAGCAGTCTTGTGAATTTCTGTATTGTCGTTAAGAAGCTGATTCTCTAATTCCTGAAGCGTTTGAGTATATTGTTTCCTTTCAGAGCCGGTCATTTTGTTTAAGAAAGAAACGTAAGTGCTGAGCTTCTGATTGATTATTGGATTTTTGAATGAAAGAGTAAGGGTGTCAGGAATGATATTTCCGTTTGTATCTTTCTGAGAATCAAAGTTTAAATCCAGTTGCTCGTTCATTTTAAATATAAGTGAGAGCAGATCGGAAACTGTATGAATATCAAAATCCATAAAAATATTGATACTAATGCCCAGAGCCTGTGATATTTTCAAGAGTTGCTCCGGCTTGGGCTTGCGTTCATCAGACTCGTATTTTTGCAAAGTGCTTATGCTTAAACCAGTAGCCTGTACAAGTTGTTCCTGAGTGAACCCATGCATAGTTCTAAAGTATTTGATTTTTTCGCCAACGGTCATTATCGCTACCTCCATAAAGGGATTATAACATATTTTTTACTGTTAAATACACAAAAATATATAAAAATGTATTGACACATATAAATGTATGGTATATATTAAAAACACATACAAAAGTAATATTTAAGTAGAATAAGACATACAAAAGTGATAGTAAGAATGAGTTAAGTGATACTTAAATAGAAGCAATTTTGGAACAAAAATATATGTTAGTGCAACTTAAAGTACAGTTAAAAAACAGGAGGAAAAAGCGATGGCAGAAATCATTTTTGGAATTGATCATGGAAATGGAAATATGAAGGGAGAGAATGTATGCTTCCCATGTGGACTTGTCAGATATGTGTCTGAACCGGGACGCTTTATGAATGAAGATATTTTGGAGTATCAGGGAACATATTATACCCTGTCAGATACAAAAATGCCGTTTAAAGCTGATAAGACAGTAGATGATGATTACTTTATTCTCACATTATATGCTCTTGCAATGGAAGCTCGTAATAAAGGAATTACATTAACGGGAAAAGATGTAGTGCTTGGCGTGGGATTGCCACCCGCAGATTACGGTCAGCAGGCAACTTCATTTAAGAAATATTTCTTAGATCATGCAAAACATGGAATCAGTTTTAAGATGAATGGAAAATCCGTTAATTTCTATTTAAAAGATGTATTTGTCAGCCCACAGAATTTTGCAGCAGTCATGTGTTTTAAGGCAAGTCTTTTGAAGAAATATAGAACGGTAAACTGTATTGATATTGGGGATGGAACAGTTGACCTTTTGGTAATCAGAAATGGAAAACCGGATTTATCAGTTCGTGTCAGTGATCGTTCCGGTATGGCTGTTCTACGGTCTGAAATATCCAATGCGATTCAACAGAACTATGGCATTCATTTGGATTCGTCAGATGTAGAACAGGTTTTAATGCAGGAAGAAACCATATTAGATGAAAAAATCATACTGGAAATTCAGCGAATGGCAGAAAACTGGTTACAGAGAATTATCAATAAACTACATACCCATGTAACCGACTTTAGAACAAATCCGGCGGTCTTTCTTGGTGGAGGAAGTCTTTTACTCAGAAAACAGATTGAAAATTCCCCGGAATTTAAATATGTGGAATTTATTGATGACGTCCGGGCGAATGCGATTGGATATGAAAAACTGACAACAGCACGTCTGCGGAGAGGGTAGGAGGTGCTGGTCATGGGACAGATTAAGGTTGTATTGATATTTAATGAAGATGATGAACGTCAGAGAGAAGCAGGAGAATACTTAAAAACCAAGAAAAGATGCAAGACAGCACTTGTGACAGAATTGGTTCAGGCGTGGATGAAGAATGGAGAAGCAGGAACAGGAACATACACAGGAGCAGTGAGCATAGACGCTATCAAAAAACAGTTACTTCAAGACAAGGAGTTTTTGTTAGAAATAGAAAAATCAATGGGCGGAACGAGTTGTCGAGAAGTCGAGGAAACAGAGCCAGAAGATAGTGATAATCTGGATATGGACGAGGATATGATGCTTGCAGGAATGTCAATATTTGAAAACGAAATTTAAAATGTATCGAAGTACCGCTGAACATAGAATAAGTCTGTTTGGCGGTATTTTTATGCTTTTTTGTTATAGTGGGATATGATAGAATAAGTTTAAATCCTTTGTAACTAAGGGGACCTTGGAATTATAGAAAGAGGAAGTTGCATATGAGAGAAGCTGATTTTTCAGAACGTATTAAGACAATTCTTTGTGAACGTGTTGGGGGCAGATGTTCAAATCCAAATTGTAGAAGGGAAACATTAGGTCCTCATAGAGAGGGAGATAAACGATTATCAATAGGTGAAGCCGCCCACATTTTAGGAGCATCACCAAAGGGCGCAAGATATGATGCGAGAATGACAAAAGAAGAAAGAGAATCTATAAATAATGGAATATGGTTATGTAGTGCTTGTCACACATTAATTGATAAAAATCCAGACGAATATCCAGTAGAAGAATTGCTAAAGTGGAAGATGATAGCGGAATATGAACAAGAACGACGTCTGAAGGGAGAAGATATAGTTTCTTTTCAAAGCCAGCAGATGGAAAGGAAAAAGGAAGCATTAAAGCAGGTCAAGTATGCAACTGATTGCTTCCATGATTTGTTGGAATATTCATATAAATATTGGAAAATGAATTTTGCACAATCTTTTTCTAATCCGATTGATTTACAAAATGAAATAGATGATCATCATTTTATGTATGAAGAAGAATTGCTTCACATAAATAAATATCTTGAAAAAAGGGATGATCTTTATGAGGCGCTAAATCAACATTCTCTTGAATTGGGAAAACAAGTAGTAGAATTGTTGAATGAATATATAAATTTGACAACATTCCAATATTATGATGATGGTATAGGAATGGCTAATAATTATTGGTCTTCATTTTTTAATATGATTTCTAAGAATATAGATAATTTAAGAAAGATTAAAAAGGAAACAGATGATATACTATATTCTATGTATTCAGCTTAAACTGACGGAATAAACTACAATATAAAATCGTAATGGACAACATCGCAAGGAAGCAAGACCGCAAAAGTATAAAAGAAGGGTGCAGAAATAATAAAGTTTCTGCGCCCTTAAATTATTTGCCTGGTTTGTAGTTGCGTAATGCAGTTTTGGTTGATTTTATAATTTCCAGTAAAAATTCTTTTTCCTGATTGCTACAATCAGAAGTAAGCTCTTTTATATCGGCATCAAATTTTGAAACCAGTACAGGCGTATTGTCATATAAAAGCTGATCTACAGTAGTATCAAGGCTTTGAGCAATGCCGAGCAATGTTGCAAGGCTTAATTTGGTATGTCCGTTTTCGATACTGCTGACATAGGTAGGGGCAACGTCGATCATATTTGAAAGTGTTTCCTGAGTCATTTTTTTTGACAGACGTGCAGTGCGGATCCTTTTACCGATAGCAAGATAATCAATTTCTACTTCCAAACCTGTCACCTCCTAGACTTTGACTATTAGTTAAGATTTATTGCGAAACTCCACACACATTTGATATTCCTTATTGTATTCCCAAAAAAGATATATTATAATGAAACATAAGTAGAAGTTTAATGCAATTATTCACATGTAGTAGAAAAAAGAGCAAAAGACACCGGGGGCATCAAATTTGGAAAGTATAAATACGGGTGTTGAATTTTATTCAAATGTGAAAGCCTCGGAGGTGGAATGGGTATGGTACCCATATATTCCCTGTGGGAAGATTACAATGTTGCAGGGAGATCCGGGAGAGGGTAAGTCAACACTGATTATTCATGTTGCAGCGATACTAACAAAAGGCGGATATTTGCCAGATGGACAGAAGATAAAAAAGCCAGAGATGGTAATATATCAGTGTTCAGAAGATGGAAAAGGAGATACGATAAAACCAAGGCTGGAACAGGCTGGGGCTGATTGTAGTAAGGTTGCATTCATAAAGGAAGATAATGATGAATTGACACTGGAAGATGAACGTATAAGAAATGCTATTATACAGATCAGTGCGAAAATGGTTGTGCTTGATCCGATACAGGCATTTATCGGTCACAATGGAAATATGACAAATGCAGTAAAAATGCGAGAAATCTTATCAAAGTTATCCAAGGTGGCAGCAGAAACTAATTGTGCAATAGTATTAGTTGGACACATGAACAAAAGTGGTGGTGGAAACCAATTATACAGAGGATTAGGCAGTATTGACATTGCGGCAGCAGCGAGAAGCATTCTTATGGTATCCAGAGATAAAGAAGAACCTTGGAAACGGTATATGTTTCCGGTAAAATCAAGCCTTGCACCAGAAGGAGAACCAATAGGGTTTGAACTGGATAAGAAAAAAGGGTTTCGATGGATTGGAAAATGCCAGATAAATGTGGAAGAGTTGCTTAATGTTGAGAAAAGCACAGGAAAGAAAGATATTGCTGTAGAATATCTGCAAAAACTGTTATCAGTAGAAGATTTAGCAAGTACCTATATTTATGAAAAAATGAAAGAGTATGGTATTGCAAAAAGAACGGTACAGGAAGCAAAGAAAATTGCTGAAATAAAAGCATATAAAAAAGGTAAAATCTGGTACTGGCATATGGAAGTGGGGGACAGCATATGAACGAACAGGAAAAACATGCTGCAAGCCAGGAAGAACGGAAAGAAAAGATTCGTGCAAGGTATAAGGGCGTGGATCGCAGCGAATTAGAGTTCATTCCTGCGAAACAGAAAGAAAAATTATTTGAAGATGCAGGCACCAAAAGGGTGTGTGCTTATTGCCGTGTGTCTACAGATGATGCCAATCAGACATCTTCATATGAACTGCAGAAAAATCATTATGAAGATATGATAAAGGAACATGCAGGGTGGACACTGGTTGGGATATATGCGGATGAGGGAATTTCCGGCACATCTTTACAGCATAGGGATGAATTTAATCGTATGATCGAGGATTGCAAAGTAGGGAAAATAGATTTAATAGTTACCAAAAGTGTATCACGATTTGCCAGAAATATTGTGGATTGTATTGCTAAAGTTCGTGAATTAGCAAATATGAAACCGCAGGTAGGCGTATTTTTTGAAACAGAGCATATTTACACCCTTGATAATACGAGCGAAATGATGCTTGCAGTGTTATCGGCAGCAGCACAGGAAGAATCACATACGAAAAGTGAAATTATGAATATTTCTATTGAACAACGGTTTTCAAGAGGAATATTTCTGACACCCAAACTCTTAGGTTATGATAAGGACGAGGATGGGAATTTAGTTATTAATGAGTCGGAAGCAGATACGGTTCGCTTGTGTTATTATCTGTTCCTGAGTGGCTTTCCTACTTCTGAAATTGCTGAAATTTTGATGGATTTAGGACGTAAAACTAAATTAGGAAATACAAAGTGGACAGGAAGTACAGTTGTAAATGTTCTACGCAATGAAAGGCATTGTGGGGATGTTTTATCAAGAAAAACTTTTACACCTAATTACCTGGATCATAAATCAAAGAAAAATAACCATGATCGGAACCAATATAGACAGACCGATCACCATGAAGCTATTGTGAGCCGGGAGATTTATAATGCAGCGCAAAAAATGCTGGATGCAAGCAAATATATGAAAAAAGGGTATCCATTGCCAACTTTACAGGTAGTGGATCAGGGAGCTTTAAAAGGCTTTGTGCCTGTAAATCGTGCATGGAATGGATTTTCGTCAGCAGATTATGAAAAGGCATCATTAAGTGCTTATTCTGAAAATAATAATGAAATTTGTGCAGAGAAAACGGAAAACCGAGGATTTGATTTAAGTGGTTACGAAATTGTGAGGGCGCAGTTCTTTTCAACAAGATTTGATCCGGCAGTAACGATTTCTTCGGGGAAAATTGTATTTAATACAGCTTGTTTGAAGAAATTTGAAGATGTAGAGTATGTAGAATTGCTTTTTAATTCTGTGGAAAAGTGTATTGCAGTTCGTCCATGCGAAAGAAGCAGCATAAATGCTATAAAATGGGGAACTATACGAGATGGACGATGGGCGGTGCTTCCAAAAAGCTGTAAAGGATTTTCAGAGCCATTATATGAGCTTATGGGATGGAATAAAGAATGCAAGTATAAATTGCGTGGACAGTTTTGTGGTAGTGCAGATGAGCAGGTAATGATTTTTGAGTTAGAAGAACCAGAAGTGCTTGTACAGGAGAAAAATGCAGAACAATCTGCGGAAGAAGTGGAGAAAAAGCCAGAAGAAGCTCAAAAGCCAGTAAAGAAGATACTTTATCCGGAAGCCTGGACATATAATTTTGGAGAGTCTACAAATAGAACAGTATTTTTACAGAGAGTGGCATATAGAGGAAACTGGGATATACTGCGCCCTGCAACAACTGTTGAAGGGATGGAGATTATAACCAGAGAAGTTCTTGATGATCTGTTGGAGTCAGCAGAGAAATTGATAGATAAAATGAGGTGTGCTAATTATGCATGATACAGCGGAGTATACGGACGAAAAAGAAATTGTTGATCAGAAAGCAATCGAGTTGGCAAAGGATTTTAGTTATGAGGGGTATCAGGTTGTCAGACGAGAACTGTTTGCTCATTTAAGGGAACCGGCTGTCGTGATCCGGAGAGATAGTGTGACATTTAATACAGCCTGCATCGCTGGTTTAGAGGATGCAGTTTACATACAGATACTTGTGAACCAGGATAATAAGAGAATGGTTGTCCGAAAATGTGAGGAAAATGATAAAGATGCACTTCGTTGGTGTGTGGCAAAGCCAGATAAGCGTAAAAGCAGAAAAATGACAAACAAAATCTTCTCTGCAATGATGTATGAAATGATGGGATGGAATCTGGATTGCCGATATAAGATTTTGGGACACAAGATTACTTTTGAAGATGAAACAATTTATGTGTTTGACTTGATGGAAACGGAGATATTCCTGGATATTAAAGGGAAAAGAGCGAAAAAAGACACAGAAAGTCAGACTACTATTGAAAATGCTAATAATATAGAAGAAACAGCATCAAGTGATACAGATACTGAATGTTCAGCAGAAGAAATAAAGAGAAAGAACCGTATACCATTTTATCCAAAGGAATGGAAAGATTCTTTTGGTTTACCAGTGGAAGAACATAGGAAAGCACTGGAAATAAATATGCTGGATGGTTATGCAGAATTTACAACAGGAAAATAGACAAAGGGGAAAGTCTGCCCTAAAGATGGGAGGTATCAGTGTGCAGGAACATAATATTGTGATACCAGGGATTTCGCTATGCCAAAAATGGGGGAAAATACGGATTTTTCATTCAACGATAGTGGCATTGGGCGAACCAAAGTACATACGATTTTTGTTTAACCCTGAAAAGCGGGGATTGGTGGTACAGGCATGTGCCAGAAAAGAAGCAGAGTGTTTTCGTGTGCCTAAATATAACCCGGAAAATTGGGAATTTAAGATCAGCAGTGTGCCAATGCTGCGAATGATATGGAAAACGTGCGAATGGGATACAGAAAAGACGTATCGTTTGACGGGTATATGCCATTCAGAGTACAATCTGGTGGAATTTGATATGAAGCAGGCAACGGTGCTGACAGTGGAAGAATTTTAAGAAAACAGCGTAAAATAGGGACTTCTGAGAGATCAGAGGTTCTTTTTTTGTGCTGTTTTTGAGGGTGATTGCATGGTGTGGTGATGAAAAATTTTCTCTGAAAAAAAGTTGTTTCTATCTTTACATCAGGAGGATCCATGAGCCTGGTTGGAACCCGACCGATTTTGCCTGATGAGTTGGAACAGTATGAACTTCACCACAGAGCCAGAATAGCCATCAAACCAGGCATTACCGGTATGTGGCAGGTTAGTGGCCGAAGTGATATTACAGATTTTGAAGAGATTGTCCGGCTGGACACAGAATATATTTCCCAGTGGAATATCGGACTGGATATAAAGATTTTGTTTAAGACTGTTTTGGCGGTTTTGAAGAGAGATGGAAGTTGTTGATGACATTTGGAACGGATGAGTAGTGTTTATAAAAGCTCTATATAATCCTGACATGTAGCTTGTTTTGCAAAAAATAAGCTACATGAAATATAATTAGATAAGTTATAAATATAAAATAGAATGATACAGCCCATTCCTTACTACCCGAAATGGTTTTTTTATGGGTTCTTTTTTGGTTGCAGTCGGAAAATGCTTGGCTGATTATGAAAGTAAAATAAGAAATATAAGGATTTTGAAATTAATCCTACCAGTCGCTATTATTGTTTTATATGTAGAGGGAATTTTAGTAAGTAAAATTGATAGTGAGTGTATGGCGAACAGAAGCTGACCACCGAGTGCATCGAGAACGTGATCATGATGATGCCTTTTTCAGCGGTAGTGATGTGGACATTCGGAGAGAAGATTGGAAACGGCTGGAAGAAGATACTGTGGCAAAGCGGGAAGATAGCATTTTACTTTTCGATAAGCATTGAGATGCTGCAATTATTGTTTCGTTTGGGAACATTCCAGCTATCAGACATATTCTACAACACAGTCGGCGGAGTGATAGGCGGATTGATGTTTTGTGCGGTGATGAAGGCAAGAAAACGTCTGTAAAAAGGGTTGAAATTGTGATATACTGGGAGCGGTAGCTCCCTACGCTGCTCTGATAATCACACACCTCTTCGTGGTGAGCAGCAGGCAACGATCTATTATGATTGGCGAAGATGTGAAGAATAAATTTGTCGCTTATTGTTTTATTTGGAACTTGGCTGAGTTGCATGAAGTTAAAATTCAAAACCAAAGGATTTGTCAAAGACATTGAGATTGATGGAGGTGCTGTGATGAACAGTCTGATTGTAACGTATATGTGGGTTCAGATGGGATTCCCTACGGGTGTATTTGGGGTTCGTAGCCAACTGGATTTGCATACTTCGCCATGACTTTTTTGTAGTTACCATCTGTCCGTGC
>NZ_JAAIUN010000125.1:0-328 GCF_013317245.1 Blautia sp. MSK.20.85 | reverse complement strand
TGAACTGTATAACATCTTTTTTCTGACATTTCTTTATCCTCTTTTCTTTGAAATATGAAAGAAAAATTATCCCTTCATATAACGAAACGCTCAGAGCATGTTTTACAGTGGTCAAAAGCAAATTTTTTTACTTTTTTCTTACGAGTTTTCTTTAATGCAACTCGTAACATTAGATTTTTACATTTTTCATGAAATTAAGTAAAGAAAAAGAGCATATGGAATTGAATCCATACACTCTATGATTACTGGAACTTTATTTCATTTTTAATTCAACAGTCGAGTAGACTAAGACCTCTCAATCTTAGCCCCTCACAGATCCGTACGTGCG
>NZ_JAAIUN010000124.1:0-329 GCF_013317245.1 Blautia sp. MSK.20.85 | reverse complement strand
CATTTTACACAGCCACCGAAACAGTACACAGAAGATACCCTGCTTTCTGCGATGGAACGTGCTGGGAATGAAGAACTGACCGAAGATACGGAAAAGAAAGGACTTGGTACTCCGGCAACAAGGGCAGCAATCATTGAAAAACTGATTCAGTCTGGTTTTGTGAAAAGGGAAAAGAAAAATCTGGTGCCGACAGATGATGGCAATGTACTGATTACGGTTTTGCCGGATGAGATTAAATCTCCGAAGATGACAGCAGAGTGGGAAATGGCATTGAATCACATTGCCCAGAATACAGAGACAGCAGATGAATTCCTAAATGGGATTACAGA
>NZ_JAAIUN010000031.1:0-43433 GCF_013317245.1 Blautia sp. MSK.20.85 | reverse complement strand
AATGCAGTAGTGGGAGAAGCAAGAATCCCCCTGCTTTAGCTGTGGGGAGTGTCAATGAAGAGATCAAGGCGTTTGATGGATGGAAGAACTGAGAGGGAATCCGTTGGATTTACAGAAAAATGGTTTCATGGTATCATAGTTTCAGAAAGAAAAGGATACTGTGAAGCCATTTTTTTAAGAGGGAGAGAAACCGAATGGGAAGTTATCTGAATCCGGGCGGTGGAATGTTTAAAGCCTGTCTGCGGTCAAAAATTTATGTGGATAAAAGCGGGTTGATCGCAAAAACAAATGAAGTACTGGGAACAGAGCAGCGTTTTGTCTGCGTGAGCAGACCGCGACGTTTTGGAAAATCCATGGCTGCAAATATGCTGGCTGCATACTATGGCAGAGGTGAAGATAGTACAGAACTGTTTTCTGATCTCAAGATCCATACAGATAAAAGCTTCCGTGAAAATCTGAACCAGTATGATGTGATCCGGATCAATATGCAGGAATTTTTAAGCGCTGCACCGGATATGTATCAGATGCTGAAGCTTCTTCAGAAACGTATTCTCAAAGAGCTGAAGATGCAGTATCCGGATTATATTGACAGTGATTATCTGGTCTTTGCCATGCAGGATGTTTTTGCATATACCAGACATCCTTTCGTGATCCTGATCGATGAATGGGATTGTATATTCCGTGAATTTAAACAGAATATGGAAGCACAGAAAAAATATCTGGATTTTCTGCGTGTATGGCTGAAGGATCAGGAATATGTGGCATTAGCCTATATGACCGGAATCCTCCCGGTGAAAAAATATGGTTCACATTCTGCATTAAATATGTTTACGGAATATTCCATGATCAATCCAAGAGAAATGGCTGAGTTTTTCGGATTTACGGAAGATGAGGTAAAAGACCTCTGCAGTCAGTATAAACGGAATTTTCAGGAGGCACAGGCATGGTATGATGGCTATGAGCTGGTAGCCATAGAGGATGGAAGAAAGAAGACGTATTCCATGTACAGCCCGAAATCTGTGGTGGATGCCATGTTAAGTGGAATTTTTGACAATTACTGGAATCAGACAGAAACCTATGAAGCCCTGAAAGTTTATATCCGTATGAATTATGATGGCCTGAAAGATGCAGTGATAAGAATGTTGGCAGGCGATAAGGTTCAGATCAATACAGGAACTTTTTCCAACGATATGACAACGTTTCAGGGAAAGGATGATGTATTGACACTTCTGGTACATCTGGGCTACTTAAGCTATCATTGGCCGGACAAAACTGTGACGATTCCAAATAAAGAAGTGTCGCAGGAGTATATAAATGCCATCAGCACCATGGACTGGAAAGAAGTCATACAGTCGGTAGAGTCTTCCAGAAAACTCCTGGAAGCATTGTGGAATCTGGATGGGGAAGCAGTTGCAAAAGGAATTGATCAGGCACACAGAGAAATTTCGGTTCTTCAGTACAACGATGAAAATTCTTTGAGCTGCACCATTAATCTGGCATTTTATTTTGCCAGAGAGTACTATACAGTTATCCGGGAACTGCCAACCGGAAAAGGCTTTGCAGATATCTGCTTTATCCCAAGAAAGTTATACGCAGACAAACCGGCAGCAGTCATTGAACTGAAATGGGACAAAGATGCCCATGGAGCCATATCACAGATTAAAGAAAAGCAATATGTAGATGCACTGAAAGACTATCATGGAAATCTCCTGCTTGCAGGAATCAATTATGATAAAAAAATAAAGCAACATACCTGTGTGATCGAGAGGTATCATAAACAATAAAATAGATGCAAGTGCAGAAAAAGAGTCCCCTGAATACGGAATCCTATCCGTGTTCCGGGGATTTTTTACAGTGCAAAATTATATTATAAACATAAAGATTTATATAATGAACATGTATGGATAAAATATACGATGCTATTGTATAGACAGTAACTGAGATTACAGAAACAGAGCAAAATACAGAGAAAGAAGAATGCCTATGGAGAGCATAGAGGTTAAATAAAATGATTATAGCACTGGTAATATTGTCAGTTGGAATAAAAAGCTGTAAAATAGACTGTACGGTCATAAAAATTCTGTATTTTGTATTGAAAGGGAAAAAGCAGCACATGGGAAAATTAATCATTCTCAGAGGAAACTCAGGAAGTGGAAAAATAACCGTAGCGAAGGCATTACAGAAAAAGCTAGGACGTAATACAATGCTGATATCACAGGATGAGGTCAGAAGAAATATGCTGTGGGTTGATGATGGCATAGATACAAAGGCTTTGCCGCTTATGGCAGAACTTTTACGATACGGAAGGGAACACAGTGAATTTTCTATCCTGGAAGGGATCATGTATGATGAATGGTATCGTTCGTTGTTTGAACTGGCAAATGAATTATATGGTTCAAATGTATACGCATATTATTTTGATCTGTCGTTTGAAGAAACCGTGAGACGACATAATACAAGAAACAGAGAATTTGGTGAAAAAGATATGCGCAGATGGTGGAGAGAAAAAGATTTTTCTTCATCTCTCAGGGAACAGGCTATTACCTGCGAAATGGATACAGACAGTATTGTTGAAAAAATATACTCGGATTTGAACGCAGATCGCAAAGCGATTGCGTTCATGAGCATATAAAGTAAATGTAATACAAATATATTCAGACTGGCAGCATGATTGCGATCACGCTGCCTTTTTTGCTGCTTTCCAGTACTTTTACCTGTCCGTTATGCTGTCGGACAATTTCACTGACAAGTGCAAGCCCCAGGCCGGCACCTCCCATAGCGCGGCTTCTTGATTTGTCCACACGGAAAAACGGGGTGAAGATTTTTTCCTGATATTCGGGAGGAATGCCGATTCCGGTATCGGAGACTTCAAGAAAGGCGTAATTGTCAGACGTGGATGTATCTGTTATTTCTTCGGAAAGATGGATATTTACGGTTACTTTTCCACCGGAGTGATTGTATTTGATCGCATTTTCCACAAGATTGTACACAGCACGATACAGTAGCAGATAGCTTCCGGTAATGATGCAGTCTCCCTCCTGCTGGATCAGTTCAACTTCTTTCTGTTCCGCTACGGAAGCTAGGTCGCAGAAAACCTCATCCGTCAGTGCTGCCAGAGAGATCCTTTCGGAACGTTCAACAGTCTGTACACCGGTCATATCCAGGAGGATTTCAGCCAGATGGGAAAGTCGCCCGGTCTGTTCCTGTAGCATGGCAAAAATCTCCTGATAATCTTGTAAAGCAGGTGCTTCCCTGCGGGCAAAGACCTCCAGATTTGTCTGGATAACGGCAAGAGGAGTCCTAAGCTCATGGGCTGCATTGGCAGAAAACTGCTTCTGTGCAGTAAAGGCCTCATCCAGGCGTGCGAGCATTTTGTTAAATGAAATTGTCAGGCGGGAAATTTCGTCATTGGTAGCAGGAACTTCAAGAGCCTCTGAAAGGTTCTGGACCTCTATTTGGTTTACCTCCTGGCTGAGTCTGCGAAGCGGAAGTAATGCCTGACGGCTGATAAAATAAGTGCAGATACTGCTGAGAAGGATGATGATCCCTGTTACCATGAGTCCTTTGGTGAGAAAAAGTTTTTTGGTCAGCTGCAGCTGATCGGAAAGCTCCGGAAATAAGACGGAGGGATCCATATTAAAGGTGATGGGAGCAGAGTCTGTGTTATCGATCCGTATCATGTAATCTCCCAGATTCTCCATTCCGGCAACTGCAGACTGACTGATAAAAAAATACATCAGAATGCAGGTGACTGTCATAAGCAGTGCGGTGATCAGTGTCAGACGCCATTGAAGAGATAGCTTTCCGGTTATTTTTTTCATTGTATATCCTCCGTTAAAATGTAACCCTGGCCGATCTTATTCTGTATTGGATCAAAGCCGAGAGCCGTGCGCAGCTTTTTTCGAAGAGAAGAAATGTGGACACGAATGGAATTGCTGAAACTGTTGACGCTTCCGTCCCAGATATGCTCGATCATTTCTTCCGGGCTTATGATACGGTTCTGATGAAGAAGGAAATATTCCAGAAGAGAACTTTCCTTTCGGGTCAGAGAAAGAGGAAGTTCATCGATACTGGCCTTTCTTGTACGGGTATCAAAGCTGATACGTCCGCATTGCAGACACACATCCTGCTGGATAAATTTCCTTCGTGTCAGACTTCGGATTCGTGCCTCTAGCTCTTCAAAATGAAAAGGCTTTGTGAGATAGTCATTGGCACCGAGATCAAGCCCTTCAACCTTGTCCTGGATCTGTCCTCTGGCAGAGAGGATCAAAACGGGAGTGGAAGTATCGGATTCCCGAAACTGGCGCAGGATTTCCAGACCATCAACGCCTGGAAGGTTCAGATCAAGAAGGATGAGATCATAATTTTCCACCAGACATAATTCCAGTCCTTCCTCCCCGTCAAAACATGTGTCCGCTTCATAGCCATCCATGCGAAGTCCCTCCGCAATAGACTGGCAGAGCTGCTTTTCATCTTCGATTATCAATATATGCATAGTAAATTCTCCTAAAAAACAGTTGATTTTGCTTTGTTATCTATCATATCATGTATAGCATAAAATTCCTGTAAATTTTTTTATTTCTTAACAGAGATTTTATACAGGGGATGATATAGTAAGGCTACAGAGAGCAAGATTTACATATAAAATATATGCTGGTTCCGGATATGGGCCGGTGATATCAGAAGGGAGAACATAAACAATGAAATTAAGAACACAGAAAATAACAGCACTTATGGCAGCAGCGGTATTAGGAATATCTGCATTTGGAAGCGTACCGGTAACAGCGGCGGAAAGCACGGAAACAGCAGATCCCGGAGCGGCAATGATGGTGGATGGAGAGGCAGTTTCATCAGATCTAGTAGCAGGTACATTTAAGCCTTCCGACGTAACCTGCAAGGCACAGGATTCTTATGAATATCCGTTTCTGGGACTGAAGCTTTCACTTTCGAAGGAGCTGTTAAAGCAGATCAAGGACCAGAGCATTGCAATGCTTACCACGGAAGATTTTGAGAATCAGACCAATGCAGTGACATATGCCTACGTAAGCTGGAGCAAAATGACAGAGGAACAGAAAAATGCCGAAATACAGAAGATGGGAACAGGATATGACGACTGGGTGGCAGGTCTGGACAGAATCGGTACAATTGGCGTTTATGACGAAGCTTCACAGAAAAAGCTGGATGAGATCACCGGCTGTACAGAGCATAAAGAGCTTGGAAGCAGCAGTGACGGGAAATACAAATATTATCTGAGCACCAACAAAGATGCAGATGAAAAGCTGACAAAGGAGCTGGAAAAGATCAAAACCGATATTACGGAAATGACACCGTATCAGAATATTTCCGTGTTTGACCAGCCACAGGATACCAGCAGCAACCCGGAGGATGTAAAATCTGTAGGAAAATTTGAAACAACAGGAATAGATGGAAAAACATATACAGAAAAAGTGTTCAGTGACTATGACCTGACGTTGGTAAATGTTTTTACAACCTGGTGCTCACCATGTGTAAAAGAGATTCCGGAACTTCAGGAGCTCTATAAAGAAATGAAAGAGAAAGGCGTCGGAGTAGCAGGTGTAGTGCTTGATACTACAGATGAAAAGGGAAATCAGGACGAGGAGGCAGTAAAAAAAGCAGGCATTCTTCAGGAAAAAACAAAAGCAGAATATCCGTTCCTGATGCCGGATACTACTATGATGAACGGTCGTCTGCAGGGGATTTCCGCATTTCCTGAAACATTTTTTGTTGACAAAGATGGAAACATTGTAGGCGATACCTATACAGGAAGCCATACACTGGACGAATGGAAGGAAATCGTGGAAAAAGAGCTTAAAAACGTTTCAAAGTAAAAGATGATTATTATGGAGAGTGGAAAAATGATTCGGAAAATAACAGAATCCAGGTGGATCGGACCTGCTCTGGCAGTTTTTGGAATTTTACTGATGATACTGGGAATCTGCAGAGGTGAGGTATCTGTAGTTTTTACAAAAGCGATCAACATCTGTATGGAGTGTATTGGCATTGGATAATAAGAAGATGAAAATAAATGAATGGCCGCGGCATGGGATCCAGGCATTGTGGGCGGCCCTTACAAACAGTCACATATCAGGGTTTATAACTGGCAAGATATACACCGGAAAACTGAAAAATGTCTGTGTTCCGGGGCTGAACTGTTATTCCTGCCCCGGAGCAAGAGGGGCCTGTCCCATTGGTTCCCTTCAGGCTGTGATCGGAAGCTGGAACTTCAAGATGGCATATTATGTAGCTGGATTTCTGATCTTTGTAGGAGCGCTGCTTGGAAGACTGGTGTGCGGATTTCTCTGCCCATTTGGACTGATCCAGGATCTGTTGAACAAGATTCCTTTTCCAAAGAAGATCCGGACATTTCGGGGAGACAAGCTTTTGAGAAAACTGAAATATGTGATCTTTCTTGTATTTGTGATCCTACTTCCCATGTTTGTAGTAGATATCATGGGCCAGGGAGCACCATATTTCTGCAAGCTGATCTGCCCGGCAGGAACGCTGGAGGGAGGTATCCCGCTGGTGCTGCTGAACAAATCCATGCGAAGTGCAGTAGGCTGGCTGTACATGTGGAAAAATACGATCCTGGTGATCACCATTATCTTATCAATTATGATATACCGGCCATTCTGTAAGTATATCTGCCCGCTGGGAGCTTTTTATTCGGTATTTAATAAAGTTTCCGTTTTTCGTTACAGAGTAGAGAAAGAAAAATGTGTTCACTGCGGAAAATGCAGAAATATCTGCCAGATGGAGGTTGATCCGACAGAGGATCCTAACAGTGCAGAGTGCATCCGATGTGGAAGGTGTAAAAAGATATGTCCGACACAGGCAATCCGGTGTGGTTTTGCAGGCAAAGATCAGACATGAATTACGTTAATTGACGAAAAATAGAATTTTCCTTATAACATTCAGTATCTGATGAATAGTACGGAAAACTGGAATGATTCAGAAAATTAGACTCAGCTCACTTTAAAAGTGAAAAAATAATTTGATAATTTCTTGACAAGTACTAATAAATATGTTAGTATTCAATCATCAAATTAATAAAGTCTTCGGTGACTGACGGAGTTGTGGGATAACCACGAGGGAGCCGGAGATTCGATGAGTCGACCGTCTGGGCAGTATTTGAAAAACTTCAGATACTGCTCTTTTTTATGGGATAAAAAGATCCGGACGGTTGCAGCGGAGAAAGGAGAACATTATGGGATTTAAAAGTGACATCGAGATTGCACAGGAGTGCACAATGGAGCCAATTACCAAGATTGCAGAGAAAGCAGGTATTGATGACAAATATCTGGAGCAGTATGGTAAATACAAAGCAAAGATCGACTATAATCTCCTGAAAGAAACAGACAAAAAAGACGGCAAACTGATTCTTGTGACAGCTATCAACCCGACACCGGCCGGGGAAGGAAAAACAACTACAACGGTAGGTCTTGCAGATGGAATGCAGAGACTTGAAAAAAATGTTATGGTAGCTCTTCGTGAGCCATCCCTTGGACCGGTATTCGGTGTCAAAGGTGGTGCGGCAGGCGGCGGCTATGCACAGGTAGTTCCGATGGAAGATATCAACCTTCATTTTACCGGTGATTTCCATGCAATCGGTGCGGCAAACAACCTTCTTGCAGCAATGATCGACAACCATATTTTCCAGGGTAATGAACTGAACATCGACCCGAGAAAGATCACCTGGAGACGATGCGTTGACATGAACGACCGTCAGCTTCGTAATGTAGTAGACGGACTTGGCGGAAGAACAAACGGTATGCCGCGTGAGGACGGTTACGACATCACCGTAGCATCGGAGATCATGGCAGTTCTCTGTCTGGCAAGTGATATCAAAGATCTGAAAGAGAGACTTTCCAGAATCATCATCGGATACACCTATGGCAAAGTTTCCGAGCAGAAACCGGTAACAGCAGGAGATCTTCATGCAGAGGGTGCTATGACAGCACTTCTGAAAGATGCCCTGAAACCAAACCTTGTTCAGACACTGGAGCATGTTCCAGCCATTGTTCATGGCGGACCATTCGCAAACATCGCTCACGGATGTAACTCCGTAACCGCTACAAAGATGGCTATGAAACTTGCAGATTATGCCATCACAGAGGCTGGTTTCGGTGCTGACCTTGGTGCTGAGAAGTTCCTGGATATCAAGTGCCGTATGGCAGGACTTACACCAAGTGCTGTTGTTATCGTAGCAACTGTACGTGCCCTGAAATACAACGGTGGCGTTGCAAAAGCAGATCTTAACAATGAGAACCTTGAGGCTCTTGAAAAAGGTATCCCGAACCTTCTGAAACATGTAAGCAATATCAAAAATGTATACAAACTCCCATGTGTGGTAGCTATCAACGCATTCCCGACCGACACCAAGGCAGAGCTTGATTTTGTAGAAGCAAAATGTAAAGAGCTTGGCGTAAACGTAGCACTTTCCGAGGTATGGGCAAAAGGCGGCGAAGGCGGAATCAAGCTTGCTGAGGAAGTGATCCGTCTTGTTGAAGAGCCGAATGATTTCACATATGCTTATGAACTGGAAGGCTCCATCGAGGACAAGCTGAACCAGATCGTACAGAAGGTTTACGGTGGAAAGAAAGTGGTTCTTACAGCAAATGCCCAGAAGCAGGCGAAACAGCTGGAGGCACTTGGATTTGGCAACTGCCCGATCTGTGTAGCTAAGACCCAGTACAGCTTAACAGACGACCAGACAAAGCTTGGTGCTCCGACAGATTTCGAGGTAACAGTAAGAAATCTTAAGATTTCCGCAGGTGCAGGATTTATTGTTGCACTGACAGGTGAGATCATGACCATGCCAGGTCTTCCAAAAGTGCCGGCTGCAACCAAGATTGACGTAGATGAGAGCGGTAAGATCACAGGACTTTTCTAAGCAGAACCGGAAACATATAATTATAAAGTATTTTTGAGGGGAATTCAGATAGAGACCTCCTCCGGCAATAAAAACCGGAGGAGGTTTTTTATGTAAAAATAAGAAAAAGACCTATAATCGAACAAATTTTCTGGTATAATAAGAAAAGAAAACACTCCGGAGGTGTATCCATGGATAAAAAAGAAGATCATATCTATATAGCCATCGATCTGAAATCATTCTACGCTTCCGTGGAATGTCAGGAGCGGAACTTAAATCCACTTACCACCAATCTTGTTGTGGCAGACAGGGAACGAACCGAAAAAACCATCTGCCTGGCAGTTTCCCCTTCTTTGAAGGCCTATGGAATACCAGGAAGAGCGAGACTTTTTGAAGTGGTCCAGCGTGTAAAAGAAGTCAATCAGGCACGTGTCACAAAAGCACCAAGAAGATGTTTTACCGGAGAATCCTGGTCTTCGGATGAACTGAAAGCGCATCCGGAACTGGCCGTTTCCTATGTGACAGCACCACCGAGAATGGCGTTGTACATGGACTACAGCACCCGGATCTATAACGTTTACCTCCGTTATCTGGCACCGGAGGACATGCATGTCTATTCTATAGATGAGGTGTTTATGGACGTCACCCATTATCTTGGAATGTATCAGATGACAGCCAGAGAGCTTGCTGCAAAAATGATCTCCGATGTAATGAAAGAGACCGGGATCACGGCAACTGCCGGAATCGGAACCAATCTTTATCTGTGTAAGATTGCCATGGACATCGGGGCCAAACATGTAACACCAGACGAAAATGGTGTGCGTATCGCAGAACTGACGGAGCAGTCCTACCGGGAACTTTTATGGGATCACAGGCCGCTGACAGATTTCTGGCGGGTAGGCACAGGAATCAGGAAGAAGCTGGAAGAAGTAGGACTTTACACGATGGGAGACATTGCCAGATGCTCTTTGGGCGGTGTGCGTGATTACTATAATGAAGATCTTCTTTATAAAATATTCGGCATCAACGCGGAACTTCTGATTGATCATGCATGGGGATACGAACCGGTGACCATGGATCTGATCAAAGCCTACAAACCGGAAACAAACAGCATCGGTTCCGGTCAGGTACTGCACTGTCCCAGTGATTTTGAACAGGCGAAACTGATCGTACGTGAAATGACAGACATGCTGGTTCTTCAGCTTGTGGAAAAAAGGCTGGTAACCAGTCAGATAGTCCTTACCATAGGCTACGATATTGACAATCTGAAATCTTCCTCCGGCAGGAAAAAATATCAGGGCGAAATAAAAACAGACCGTTATGGAAGAAAAATTCCCAAACATGGTCACGGAACTGTAAATTTGGACAATCCAACCTCATCCACATCAACGATCATGAAGGCAGTCCTTGACCTGTATGAGCGTATCACGGATAAAACACTTCTGATCCGGCGTGTCTATATCACAGCCAATCAGCTCACAGATGAAAAACTGGCAGCGGCAGAGCCCGTATATCAGCAGATGAATCTGTTCACGGATTACCTTAAATCAGAAGTGTCAGAGGCAGAACAGAAAGCAGAAAAAGAAAAACAGGAAAAAGAGCGAAAGCTCCAAGAAGCTATGCTTTCCGTAAAAAAGAAATTCGGAAAAAATGCCATACTGAAAGGCAGCAGCTTACAGGAAGGTTCCACAACCATAGAGCGGAACAACCAGATCGGAGGTCACAGAGCATAAATGGAAAAGAAACCAAAAGGCAAATACCAGGACATCATAAACCTGCCTCACCATGTTTCAAAAACACACCCACAGATGCCCCTCTATGACCGAGCTGCACAGTTTTCCCCCTTTGCAGCCCTTACCGGCTATGAAGACGCAATCCGGGAAACAGCCAGACTCACCGATAACTGGGTACAGCTTTCCGAAGACAAAAAGCAGGAACTGGATGAAAAACTCCGGCAGCTGATAGCCGACAGGGAGAGAACAGAGTCCGTCACCATCATCTATTTCCAGCCGGATGACCGGAAAGAGGGAGGCTCCTATGTAACCGTCACCGGGCAGATAAAAAAGATTGACGACTGCAGCCAGAAAATCTTTCTGACAGATGGAACGAAGATTGACCTGGGAAGAATTGTGGATATAAAATAAAAAATGCTTCGGAGGAACAACAATGGGAAAAATACTGGATGAGGATCTGATCTACGAAATACTATCCGTGGTGGAAGAAATACCGGCAGGAAAAGTGGCTTCCTACGGGCAGATTGCACGTCTCATCGGCTGGGATAAAAATTCGAGGCTTGTAGGAAAAGTTTTAAGCATGGCAGAATTTTATGGGAAATATCCCTGCCACAGAGTTGTGAATCATGCAGGCCGTACTGCACCAGGATGGAGAGAACAGAGGGAACTTCTGGAAGACGAAGGTGTGGAATTTAAAGCAAATGGATGCGTGGATATGAAAAGGCACCAGTGGGAGGAATAGAACTTTATGAATTGTAAAGATATGATGCAGATTCCGGAGCTTACAGAGGTTCTGAAGCTGAAAGCCGGAAAAAACGGTTTGGAGCAATCTGTTCGATGGATTTATTTTGCAGACTGTCTGCAATGTGTAAAAAGTGAATATAAGATCGAAAACTATATCCACGGAGACGAATTTGTAGTTCTGACCAATCCCAGTGTTACGGATGACAGTCGGAAGCTGATGGAGATGATCCGGCAGATGTATGGGCATGGAATTACGGCTCTTGGAATCAATGAAGGCCAGATATCAGAGGAACTGATGCAATACTGTGAAGAGAAAGCGTTGCCTCTTTTTGAGCTTCCGGAGAAATATCCTCTGATCGATCTGTCTCAGATCATCTGCCGCAGGCTTGTTCTGGAAGAAAATGACCGAAATGCCGCAGAGCAGCTGTTTTCCTCTATTCTGGATGCAGAACATTTAAGCCGGGAGCGTGTGATGGCACAGGCCAGATATCTGAATATTGATCTGGAGGGGAGTTTTTTTGTAGCGGAATTTGCGTTTGCGTCCGGAAATATAGAAAGCGGATGGGAGAACGAGGATTCCCTGACAACCGGACGGAATGTGAAGCGTGTGATCTGTACTGAGTTTTCCAGTTACATAAAACAGGATATCCTTATCCTTCCACAGGCAGGCTCCATCCTTGCACTGCTTCCGGACAGAGAAGCGGAGGATAGCAATATAAAAGAAATTTTCGCCAGGATCGTGGACCGAACACAGCGGGAATATGGAATAGAGCTTCGGATCGGAGCCGGAAACAGTAGGGCGTATCTGGATGAGGTAAAAGACAGCCGGAACGAAGCTTCCTCAGCACTTCGGGCAGCAGAAGTTTCCGGATTGAAGGGGCAGATATTTTTTTACAGGGATCAGGGAATCTATACATTACTTTCCCATGTGGACGATTCCAGAATCCTGGATACTTATATGGAAGAAAAAATCGGAAAGCTGCTGCAGGCAGATGAACTGAACGATGGAAACTTAAGTGAAACTCTGGAAAATTATCTGAACTGCAGCTGCAATGCCAAAAAGACGGCAGAAGAGATGTTTCTTCACAGGAATACCTTAAATTACAGGTTGAAAAAGATCCGGGAGATCCTGGGATGCGATCTTGAAAACCTGGATACCTGCCTGGAGCTGAAGATGGCGTTTCTGATCAGGCGATATCGGTATCGCAGATAATAGAAATTGTGCACTGTGCACAAAAAACATACAACACCAGGCCTATTGATTTCGTACCGGAAAATGCTATAATCTACCTAAATCAAAAAACAAAATAACACAGCAGATAAACGACAAAGGCGTCGGATGATAACACATCCGGCGCCTGTTTTTTTGCTTCCGGAGAGAACTCCGAGAGGAGTCCGGCAGGCAGAAAAACCGTGACCAGATAAAGGAGGAGAATATTATGACAACAGCAGAATTAGCAACCGCATTACCGGAGATTGTAACAGAGCAGGTTCCAGGACCGAAATCAAAAGAACTTCTTGACAGAAGAGACGCAGCGATCCCGAAAGCACTTTGCGGAAAAACATATCCGATCTGTATCAAACAGGGATCAGGAGCCATGTTTGAAGATATGGACGGAAATAAATTCCTTGACTGGGTTGGCGGTGTCGGCGTCCTGAATATCGGATATTCCCATCCGGAAGTTATTGAGGCAGTAAAGAAACAGACTGAAAAATATTTCCACACAATTTTCAATGTATATGTGCATGACGGCTATGTAACACTGGCTGAGAGATTAAATGAGATCATGCCATGCAAAGGAGATGTGAAAAAAACATACTTTGCAAACTCCGGTGCAGAGTGTGATGAAAATGCCATCAAGATTGCAAAAGCCTTCACAAAAAGAAGCGGCGTGATCTGTTTCACAGGTGCTTTCCATGGAAGAACAAACCTGACCATGGCACTGACAGCCAAGAAAGTATATGCAGTGGGTATGGGACCGTTCCCGGCAGGAATCTTCCGTGCACCATATCCATATGTATACCGTGCACCAAAAGGATACACAGAGGCTGAAGCAATTCAGTATTATATTGATGAGCTTCAGAGAATCTTTGACGAAGGAGCACCTGCAAGTGAGATCGCCTGCATGATCGTTGAGCCGTTCCAGGGCGAGGGTGGATTCATCCCGGCACCGATCGAGTGGGTAAAAGCAGTCCGCAAGATCTGCGATGACAACGGAATTCTGATGATTGCAGATGAGGTTCAGTGTGGCAACTGCAGAACAGGAAGATATTATGCATCTGAGTACTGGGCAGAAGCAGGCGCAGCACCGGATATCATCACAACCGCAAAATCTCTTGGTGCAGGTCTTCCGATTTCCGCTATCACAGCAAGAGCAGAAGTTATGGATGCAGCACCGGCAGGAACCATCGGTGGAACCTTCTGTGGAAACCCGGTTTCCTGTGCAGCAGCACTGGCTGTTATGGATATCATGAAACGTGACGATTACGCAGGAAAAGCAAGACACATTGGCGAGGTTGTCATGAAACGCTACAAAGAGCTGCAGGAGAAATATCCGGTGATCGGTGATGTACGTGGACTTGGCGCTATGATCGGTATTGAGCTTGTAAAAGATAAAGAAACAAAAGAACCGGCAACAGAGCTTACAGCCAAGCTGATCCAGAATGCGATCCAGAAGGGACTCCTTCTTGAGAACTGTGGAACAGCAGGCAATGTAGTTCGTTTCCTTGCACCGCTCACTATGACCGATGAGCAGATGGAGAAAGGCCTGGAGATCTTTGAGGCATCTCTGAAAGAGGCAATGGAAGCTTAAAGAAAAAGAATACAAAAATTACAGATCCGCTGTTCTGCCTGCAAGGATGCAGGAAAAAGGACAGCGGATTTTTGCTTGTTAGAGTGGGAAAAGAGGAGGTTTTATATGGAACAGAAATCGAAGTTTGATAAAGTAATGGGAGCCTGGGACATCCTGGTCATTGCTTTTGGAGCCATGATCGGATGGGGCTGGGTCATCAACTCCGGAGACTGGATCACAACCGCCGGTTTTGCCGGATCTATGATTGCCATGCTGATCGGTGGTCTGATGGTATTTTTTGTAGGACTTACCTATGCGGAACTGACTTCTGCAATGCCGCAGTGCGGTGGTGAGCATGTATTCAGTTACCGTGCCATGGGTCCTACCGGATCTTTTGTATGTACCTGGATGATCATTCTCGGATATGTGGCAACCTCTGCGTTTGAGGCCACTGCACTTCCGACTGTTATTACCTATCTGTTTCCGGATTTCAATCAGGTGTACCTGTATTCCATTGCAGGAAAAGATATTTATCTGACAACGATCATCCTTGGCGTTGGTGTTGCAATCCTGATCACGATCATCAATATCAAGGGTGCAAAAACAGCGGCCATTCTTCAGACCGTTCTGACAGCGATCATTGCCATCGCCGGAATCCTTCTGGTAGTTGGTTCCGCAGTAAACGGTGATGCATCCAATATTACAGGACAGATGTGGGAAAGTGGCGCCGGAAATACACTGGGAAGTGTATTCAAAGTTGCCTGCATGACACCATTCCTTTTTATTGGTTTTGATGTTATCCCTCAGGCAGCTGAGGAAATCAGTGTTCCTTATAAAAAGATCGGAAAGATCATGCTGTTGTCTATTTTCCTTGCAGTAGCCTGGTATCTGCTGATCATCTTTGCAGTCTGCTACATCATGCCGCAGAGTGCCATTGCACAGGAAATGAATTCCCAGAACGGACTGGTCTCTGCAAAAGCCATTGAGATCGCGTTCCGGTCACCGCTGATGGGTAAGGTTCTGATCATCGGAGGTTTATGTGGAATCATCACATCCTGGAACTCTTTCCTGATGGGTGGAAGCCGTGCCCTGTATTCCATGGGTGAATCCCTGATGATCCCGAAGATGTTCGGAAAGCTTGGAAAAAACAAAACGCCGGAAGCAGCCATTATCCTCTGCGGAATTGCCTGTGTGGCAGCGCCGTTTTTTGGAAGAGGCGTTCTGGTATGGCTGGTTGATGCTGCATCTTTTGGCTGTGTTATTGCCTATATGTTCGTATCTATTTCCTTCTGTATTCTCCGAAAAAAGAAACCGGAGATGGAAAGGCCTTATAAGGTAAAAGCTGGCGGCTTTGTTGGAGCCATGGCAGTGATCATGGCCGGATTTATGACACTTCTGTATATTATTCCCGCATCTTTTTCCGCGGCACTTGTATGGCAGGAGTGGGTCGTAGTAGGAATCTGGCTTGCACTTGGAGTATTCTTTTACTTCTATTCCAAGAGAAAATACGGCGAGGAATTTGGCCGTGATATCTTTATTGTAGACGAAACAAAAGCAGTACCGGAAGAAACGGTTGCACTTCCGGATGCAAAATATCCGGACAGACACTTTGTTATTACCGTTGGCTGTGAATACGGAAGCGGCGGACCGGAGATCGCACGTATGGTTGCGGAATATTTCGGAATTGAGTACTATGACCGTGACCTGGTGGACAAAGTCGTACAGGAAATCGGTGTTGACAAAGGACTGGTAGAGGAAGCCGATACTAGGATCGGCGTCCGCTATGCTTTTGATACTTCTTATGGTGTCCGCTATGCAAACCTTTCCAATCGTGTTATTGACGCCCAGTTCCAGGCAATCCACGAATTTGCAAAAAATTCCTGCGTCATCGTAGGCCGAAGCAGTGATTATATCTTAAAAGACAGTTCCGATGTAATGAACGTGTTTATCTATGCACCAAAAGAAGATGAGATTGCTTCCGTTATGAAGAGATCAGGATTAAACCAGCACAAAGCAGAGGAAGAATGGGAAAATGTGGAAAAATCTCAGCATGCAAGACACGAGTACATCACCGGCAAAAAACGTGGCGACCGTCATACCCGTGACATTCTCTTAAACAGCAGCCTCCTGGGCTGGGAAGCAACGGCACAGTTTATTGAAGAACTGGTGGAACGGAAATTTAATCTGACAGAAAATCTGGAAAAAGAAGCTTAAAATGTGAAAAATTATATCGAAAAAATACTCCATATATGAAAATATGGGGTATTTTTTTTGATAAAGATTCTATATTTGTTTTATGAAACAATAAAAATAAGAGTATGCAGCGAGTATATAATCCGGAAGGATTTGGAACACTGAAGGGACTCAAAATACAGAGGAGAATTTATGCTTGAAAAAAATATGAAACAGGTCAATCAGCTTATGACCAGGATCTACCGGTTATGTACAGTAGCGATTCTGGCACTGGTTGTGTGTTCCTGGACAGGGATTTTTGAATTTGGACAGGAATATACGATGATTATACTGATCGCTGAATTGATCATTGCTGTCACACCGGGAATTCTGATACGTTTTTTGCCGGATCGGCTGCTGAGAGACTATATGCTTTTTATGGCGGCGGTGCTTATCGGAATACTGGGAACGAATAATCATATAGGTGTATACATTACCTATGTGCTTGTTCCGATACTTGGGTGCCTGTATTTTGAACCGGAATTGGTGATAAAAACCGGAATTTTTTCGTATCTTGTGATGGTGGCTGCCGTATATATCAATTCTGCGGGAACTTATGACGTCCTGTATCTTGGAAGATCCCGCAATCAGATGTTTGTAGCTTATACTCTGGGTTTTACCATAGAATATGTGATCGTTATGGCTGTGCTGTATGATCTTGTAAAAAGGGCAAAGAAGATGATGGAGGAGCGGTACAGCGCAGAGGAAGAGAACCGGATGAAAACGGATATGTGGAAGATGATTACCGGATCGAGTATCTGAGAGAACATATCAAAGCTATGAAAGCAGCGGTGGAAGAAGATGGTGTAGACCTGCTGGGATACACTTCCTAGGGCTGCATTGACCTGGTAAGCGCATCTACTGGTGAAATGAAAAAACGCTATGGATTTATTTATGTAGATAAAGATGATGAGGGAAACGGTACCTTAAAACGGACACCGAAGAAATCCTTCTACTGGTATAAGAAAGTAATTGAATCAAAAGGGGAAATTCTGTAAAGATTCCATAAAAAGTACCGGACAGAGATATTTTGATCTGCCCGGTACTTTTTATAGTTAGGTAATTGCGAAACATTACGCGTGAAAGTTTAAGAGAAGGGTACGACGGGTATCATACAGCAGCTTTGCTGGAGCTAAAGTCAAAAGGCTTGACAAAATCAGAAATTCTTATATAATTATCAACGGTAATTAACGAGGATAATTATATGAGGAGTTTTTTTATGACAAATGAAAAGATCAAGCGGATGTTTGATGCGTTTTATCAGGCAAAGCGGATCCGGGATATGCTTCCGCCACTGCCCCAGGGGGTGATGCCATCCTACATACAGTATCTGGATGTGATCCATTCTCTGCAGAGAGAAAAAAAGGATATCCGGCTCTCTGATATCAGTGATGCCATGAACCTTCCGCGTCCGGGTGTTACCAGAACAGTGAAAGAAATGGAGGCAAAGGGATATCTTCAGAAGCTCATGTCTCCGGATGACGGGCGCGTTACTTACATTTCCATAACAGAAAAAGGAGAGAGGCTTTCCAGGAAGTATGATCAGGATTATTTCAGCAGTCTGGCGCCCTATCTTTCAGAGATTTCCGAAGAAGAAGCAGACAATATGATCCGGACCATCGGGAAATTTTATCAGATCATGTGTGACAGGAGGGAACATTATGACAAATGATAAGGCAGATTTTACCCAGGGAAATATCCTGAAGAAGCTGGTTGCATTTATGATGCCGGTACTCGGTGCGCTGATCCTGCAGGCTGCCTATGGTGCGGTCGATCTTCTTGTAGTTGGAAGATTCGGTTCCACATCCGGACTGTCAGCGGTTTCCACCGGAAGTCAGGTACTGAATCTGGTTACCTTTGTAGTGATCCAGTTTGCTATGGGTATCACAGTTCTGATCGCACGTTATCTTGGAGAAAAAAGACCGGAGCAGATCGGCTCCGTTATCGGTGGGGCTGCGATCGTCTTTACCATGATCTCTATCGTGCTGTTTATTGTTATGGTAGGCTTTGCACATCCGATCTCCATGCTGATGCAGGCACCGGAAGAAGCGGTAGCGCTGACTGCATCTTATGTACGGATCTGTGGCAGCGGAATTTTCTTTATTGTCGCGTATAACCTACTGTCTGCTATTTTCCGTGGCCTTGGTGACAGTAAATCTCCGCTGCTGTTTGTGCTGGTGGCATGTATTGTAAATGTGATCGGAGACCTGGTACTGGTAGCCGGCTTACATATGGATGCAGCAGGAGCAGCTATTGCTACGGTTTCTGCTCAGGCCTTAAGTGTTGTATTTGCAGTAGTTCTGCTGATAAAGAAGAAGCTTCCGTTTACCATTACAAAAAAAGATTTCCGGCTGAATCCTCAGTGCAGACGTTTTCTTAAGATCGGACTGCCGCTGGCACTTCAGGAATTCCTGACACAGATTTCATTTCTGGCCTTGTGCGCATTTGTCAATCGCCTGGGTCTGGAAGCATCCTCCGGTTACGGAGTTGCATGTAAGATCGTAAACTTTGCCATGCTGGTTCCAAGCTCCCTGATGCAGTCCATGGCCTCCTTTGTTTCACAGAACGTAGGAGCAGGAAAGCCGAAACGTGCGAGAAAATCCATGCTTACGGGAATTGGAGTTGGCCTGTCTGTGGGATGCCTGGTATTTATCCTGATCCTGCTGAAGGGTGATGTATTGGCAGGATTCTTTTCAACAGATGCCGGCGTTATCCAAAAGGGTTTTGATTATCTGAAGGGCTTTGCACCGGAGACACTGGTAACGGCTGTTCTGTTCAGTATGATAGGCTATTTCAACGGAAACAACCAGACCATATGGGTTATGGTCCAGGGCCTGATCCAGACGCTTCTGGTACGACTTCCAATGGCGTACTTTATGAGTATCCAGCCGGATGCCAGCCTGACCAAGATCGGTCTTGCAGCACCGGTATCTACCACAGTGGGAATTATTCTGAACATCGGATTCTTTTTGTACTTCACCCGTGTGAAAAAAGAAATTGTTTCGGAAGAATGACCGGATAAAGGGATGTAAATGAGAGGGGTGATATGATATAATCAGAATCACCCCGGCAGAGGTGATGGTACTGACCCCTGAAATAGCTGCCGGAATCTTGACAGCTGTAAAGGAGGAGTACAGGATGATTTGCGGGATGACGTATTTTCAGATATGTCTGTATTTTTTGTTTTATTCTTTTGGAGGATGGGTCGTTGAAGTTATCTTCCATGCAGTAACCTTAGGAAAGGTTATAAACCGGGGATTTCTCAACGGTCCGGTATGCCCGGTGTACGGATTTGGGGTACTTTCCGTGTTTGCGTTGCTTAATACGCTTCAGAGCGGTGGACATCAGATGAGTGAGGGAATGATCTTTTTGTTTGGGATCGTTCTTGCAACTGTGGTAGAGCTGGTTGCCGGCTGGCTTCTGGATGTATGCTTCCATGCAAGATGGTGGGATTATTCTAATAAGCCGCTGAATTTTCACGGCTATATCTGTCTTGAGTTTTCCCTGATATGGGGACTTGCCATTGTGATGGTTGTAAAGGTTTTTCAGAAGTATGTGGAGCGTCAGGCTTCTCATACACCTTCCACACTGGAATGGGTTGTTATGGCAATTCTGTATGCGGTGTATCTGGCTGATCTTATTGTAACAGTGGCGGTGATCCGCGGACTGAATAAGAAGCTTACCCGACTGGATAAGGTACGTGCGGATTTGCGGATCGTGAGTGATAAGCTCAGTGATACTCTGGCAACAACTACCATTGATACAGCACAGAAGGTGGGAGAGGGAAAGGTTCAGGTTGCTCTTGCTAAGGCAGAGCTCAGAGATGCGACTGTGGCTCAGAGAGAAAAATCTGCCGAAATGCTTCGGATGAAGAAAGCGGAGCTTCAGGCACAGTTTGATGAGCTGTCAAGCTCTATCACAAACCATACGGTATTCGGCCAGGGAAGAATCATTAAGGCTTTCCCGGAGATGAAGCACAGAGATTATTTTGAACTGATCCAGGAACTGAAGAAAAAACTCAGATAAGAAAAATGAAACGCGATAAAGAGGCAGCAGGAAATGTTGGAAATTTCCTGCTGCCTCTTTTGGCGTATCAGAGCTTCAGCTTATCGGATCCGTTTCTTTATCATTGGTCCGATGATCATGGCGATGATCATTTTTATGAGATCTGCCGGGATAAACGGAATTACACAGATTCCAAGAGCTGCTTTGAAAGTGGAATCTGCAACGATGCAGAACCATACAGTTCCGAAAAGATAGCATACAATTGTTCCTGCGATCATACCAACGAGCTGGATCAGAGGCTTATGGCAGTTGTCAATTACCAGTCCGGCAATAACAGCCATAACGATAAAGCCGATGATGTATCCGCCTGTAGGACCGGCCAGCTTTGCAGGGCCGCCGGTAAATCCGGAAAATACCGGAAGACCTACAAGTCCAAGCAGAAGATAGATCAGATAGCTGATGGTTCCTTTTTTCCATCCGAGAAGATACAGGGACAGATAAATGGCAAGATTGGTAAATGAGATCGGAACCGGACCGATCGGAATGGACAGCGGCGCAAGAATACAAGTGACAGCTGCCATAAGAGCGGTCATGGTGATCTCGTAGGTTTTTGTACGTGGTGCAGAGACAGTATTTGTCTGGTTCATATTGAAAGAGCCTCCTTTGAAAAAGGTAATATATTTACTGGTTCGGGTAAGTAATGAAATGCTGTAAGTGTGTATGATAGGTCATATGTCCATAAGGATGCTTACGCAGATTCAATCTCATAGGTGAATCCTGCATCCGTAATGGTTTTGAGAGTGTCTTCGATTCCCTGGCCACCTTCTGTAAGATAACCGGAAGCAAAAATAGAGTCTACAACACTGAGCAGTTTTTTTTCTTCGCCTTTAAAATAAACTTCTCTTCCGGCAGCACATCGGATATCTGCTTTAGGCACAAGAAGTCTTGCCAGGCAGAGGACCTTCATACAGTATTCTGTTGTCAGCTGGGAAATATCTGCATTTCCGAGAGGAGTTCCCTTGATCGGAAGAAGAAAGTTGATCGGCAGTGCTTCCGGCTGGATCTCACGTAATTCCAGAAGCATGTCAACAACGTCTTCCTTACTTTCACCCATGCCAATGATACCGCCGCTGCAGATCTCGAAACCAAGTCCCTGAAGCATATGGATATTCCGGACACGCTGGTCAAAGGTATGTGTACTGCAGATATTATGATAAAAGGAACGGCTGCTGTTCAGGTTATGGTTGATCCGGTCAAGACCAGCCTCTTTGAGCATTTTTGCCTGGTGCTCTGTGAGAAAGCCTATGGAGCAGCAGAGATGAGTTCCGTGTTCTTTCATTTTGCGGATCCTGCGGGCCAGCTCCTCGATCTCTTTATCTGTAAATTTCATACCACTCAGTCCGATACAATGTCTGGATAAATGATAATCATTTACGAAATCATTGTCCTGATATAATTTGTCTTCATCTACCCATTTGTATTTATCAATATCGGCAGTGGAACGACATGACTGGGCACAGTAGGCACAATCCTGGGAACAGTTACCACTGCGGGCATTGGTAAGGATGTGGATGCTTACCCGGTTTCCCTTATATTTGTAACGTAAACTGCTGGCACGGTCAATCAGTGCCTCAAGTTCTTCGTCCGGAGTATCTAAAATTGCAATGGCTTCATCTCTGGAAAGCGATGGAGCTTCTTTTTCGCATGATGCAGTGTTCATGTCAATACCTTCCTTTTGAGTTTTTTTGTACGGGTATCACTTTATCACAGAGAAATATCGAATGTCAACTATAAATATAAAATGAGTTTACAATTAAAAAACTGTAGTATTAAGGTAATGCTTAGGATCATCAAAGCAGGTAATTTCCTTGATTCGGTTAAAATAATTCTCAATTCAATTCAATATCATATCTTTATAAAATCTTAATACGGAAGCAGAGACTTTTATACTATCTTTGAAAGTAGTTATATATAATAAAATGCATTACGAGGATAGCACTGTTAAAAGTATTGATAAGGAGTTCTGATCATTTATGCCGGAAAAATCATATAAGAAAAAACATATGACATCTTTTCAGCTGATTATCATGGGGTTTGCAGGAGTGATCCTTTTGGGAACCGTTCTGCTGATGCTTCCATTTTCTTCTGCGGAGAAAGTGATCACACCATTTCATGAGGCACTTTTTACAGCCACTTCGGCGGTATGTGTTACAGGTCTTGTGGTAAAGGACACTGGAAGCTACTGGTCCCTGGCAGGCCAGACGATCATTCTTGCACTCATACAAACAGGTGGGCTTGGAGTAGTGACTGTGGCTGCGTCTGTTTCCATTCTTTCCGGAAAGAAAATATCCCTCATGCAAAGAAGCACCATGCAGGATGCAATTTCAGCTCCAAAAGTCGGAGGAATCGTCAGACTAACAAGGTTTATTTTGAGGGGAACATTTTTGATCGAAGCTGCAGGGACGGTGTTGCTGCTGCCGGTTTTTATGGGAGATTATGGAAAAAAGGGAATCTGGATGTCAGTTTTTCATTCAATCTCTGCTTTTTGTAATGCCGGCTTTGATATTCTGGGGACAGATTCCAGTATGTTTCCATCGCTGACTGGGTATTCAGGAAATATACTTATAAATCTGGTAATTATGCTGTTGATCATTACAGGAGGAATCGGTTTTCTCACATGGGATGATATTTATACAAATAAACTGAACTTTAAACGCTACCGCATGCAAAGCAAGATCATTCTCATGACTACCGCATGTCTGATCTTATTTCCGGCAGTCTTTTTCTATATCTGTGATCTGACAAAATTACCCATGGGAAAACGCCTGTTAGCAGCAACGTTTCAATCGGTAACGACAAGAACTGCCGGATTTAATACTATAAACATTTCAGAGATGAGTGAGGCATCAAAAGCAGTTATGATATTGTTAATGCTGATTGGTGGTTCACCGGGATCTACAGCAGGTGGAATGAAAACAACAACTTTTTCAGTACTTATTTTAAATGCAATTGCGACATTTCGAAGTCAGGAAAATGCAGGAGCTTTTGGGCGAAGACTTGAATATCATGTGATAAAAAATGCAGCGACAATAGCCATGTTATATTTTGCCTTGTTCTTTGGCGGCGGAATAGCGATCAGTGTGTACGAAGGCCTTCCGCTTTTAGATTGTCTGTACGAAGCTGCTTCAGCTGTTGGTACGGTAGGTCTGACTCTGGGAATCACACCGGAACTTCATGTTTTTTCACAAGTCGTGCTGATAATACTGATGTATCTGGGACGTGTAGGTGGTCTGACCCTGATCTATGCGGTATTTTCCGGAAGAAATAAGGGAAATGCAAAGCTCCCTCTGGAAAAAATCACAGTTGGATAAGAAGGAGAAAAATAATATTATGAAAAATGTATTGCTTATTGGACTTGGAAGGTTTGGAAGACATATTGCCATGCAGCTCAATCAGCTGGGACATGAAGTTATGGCAGTTGACTGGAAGGAAGAAAGAGTGGACAAAGTACTGTCATTTGTGACGAATGCTCAGATTGGTGACAGCACCAATGCTGAATTTTTACAGTCCCTTGGAATTGGAAACTATGACATTTGTTTTGTGACCATTGGAGAGAGCTTTCAAAATTCTCTTGAAACAACATCCCTTCTAAAAGAACTGGGTGCAAAATTGGTGATATCCAGAGCTGAACGTGATGTTCAGGAAAAATTTCTTTTACGCAATGGTGCCGATAAGGTAGTTTATCCGGAAAAGCAGGTGGCAAAATGGGCCTCCTTCCGTTATACAGATGATCATATACTGGATTATATGGAGGTGGACGCTTCCCATGCAATTTTTGAAGTGGAAGTGCCGGAAGAATGGGTTGGAAAAACAGTGGGTGGACTTGACATCAGAAAACGCTACAATATTAATATTCTGGCAGTAAAAAATGAAGAGGAATTCAGTATTGCAATTTCACCGGAAACATATTTTGCAGAAAATGATAAATTACTGGTATTAGGAGAATACAGAGCTCTTCAGAAGTGCTTCCGCATATAGCTCATTGCCATGAAGAAAAAATTTTGACCACAGAACAGCTGCGTGATATAATTCCAGAAAACAGCAGTAGAAGGAGAATGACAGAATGAGCTTGAAAATGAAGGATACAGTAAAAAACAGAACCTATCCGAAACGGCCATTTGCATGGTATGTGGAAAAACCGTCTGCAAAAGATTACTTGCTGACGGTTTTTATATTTGCAGTATGCACTTTGATCGGCCTGCTGTTTCAGAAACTGGATCTTACAGATACAAATATTGTAACGATATACATTTTGGGCGTATTGATCACTTCGATCGTGACAGATGGTTATCTTTGCAGTGTAGCCGGCTCCTTTTTAAGTGTATTCTTATTTTGCTTTTTCCTGATGGAGCCAAGGATGTCTTTTGAGACATACGCGGTGGGATATCCGGTGACATTTTTCATAATGCTTATTTCGTCTGTACTTACAGGAACCCTTGCGGCAAAGCTGAAAATGCATGCAAAGCTGTCTTCACAGATTGCCTTTCGCACACAGGTTCTGTTTGATACGGATCGTCTGCTGCAAAAGGCAAAAAGTGAGACAGAAATCCTCGGAGTTACCTGTACACAGCTGATACGCCTGTTAAACCGCAGCATCACGGCATATGTTGTGGAAAATGGAACTTTATCAGAAGGAAAGCTTTTTTCCGGGGAAAAAGAGAGCACAGAGGATTTTCTGACACAGGAAGAACAACAGGCGGCCAGATGGACTTATGAAAACAGACAGCGTGCCGGCGCATCCACACAGTATTTCTCACAGGCAAAATGCTTATATCTGGCAATTCGAAGCGGGAATAATGTTTATGGCGTAATCGGGATCCCTCTGCAGAAAGAAACACTGGACTCTTATGAATACAGCATCCTGCTGTCTGTAATAAATGAATGTGCACTTGCAATGGAGAATGTACAAAATGCCATAGAAAAAGAAAAAAATGCGGTTTTAGCAAAAAATGAGCAGCTGCGTGGCGATCTTCTTCGGGCGATCTCCCATGACCTGCGTACTCCGCTTTGTTCTATTTCCGGAAATGCAGATATGCTTCTCAGTAACAGTGACCGTCTGGATGAAGCTACAAGGTATCAGATCTACACGGACATTCATGAGGATTCAGAGTGGCTGATCGGAGTTGTGGAAAATCTGCTTTCCATTACCAGGCTCAATGATGGAAGATTGAAGTTTAAATTTACGGATCAGCTTTTGGATGAGGTAATAGCAGAGTCACTCCGACATATCGGCCGGAAGCATGATGCGTATAAGATCGTGGCGGACTGTGAAGAACTTGTTCTTACACGTATGGACGTGCATCTTATTATACAGGTTCTGGTAAATTTGATCGATAATGCGATAAAATATACGCCGTCAGGCTCTGTCATCAGCATTCGGGGGTTCAAAAAAGCCGGGAAAGCACAGGTAAGCGTGGAAGATAACGGCCCCGGGATCCCGGATGAAATGAAGCCACATATTTTTGAGATGTTTTATACAGGGAAAACAACCGTTGCAGACAGCCAACGGAGTCTGGGGCTTGGCCTGGCACTTTGCCGCTCTATCATAGAAGCTCACGATGGAACACTGGTTCTTTCAGATCATGCTCCGCATGGATGTAATTTTACTTTTACTTTACCATTAAGCGAGGTGACATTAAATGAATAAGACATTAATTCTGGTGGTTGAGGATGACAGACCCATACGGAACCTGATCGTTACCACATTAAAAACACATGACTATAAATATCTGGCTGCAGAAAATGGAGCTTCAGCCATTTTGGAGGCTTCATCACACAATCCGGATATCGTTCTTCTGGATCTGGGCCTTCCTGATATGGAAGGAGTAGAGGTAATAAAGAAAATCCGTACCTGGTCGAATATGCCTATCATCGTGATCAGTGCCAGAAGTGAAGATATGGACAAAATAGAGGCACTGGATGCGGGTGCAGATGATTATATCACAAAACCATTTTCAGTAGAAGAATTACTTGCGCGTATCCGTGTCAGCCAAAGACGGCTTGCCATAACGCAGTCAGGAAAACAGCCGGAAACATCTGTTTTTGAAAATGGTGGATTAAAGATAGATTACACGGCTGGCTGCACATTCCTGAAGGACAGAGAACTGCATCTGACGCCCATTGAGTATAAGTTGCTCTGCCTTTTATCCCGTAATGTTGGAAAAGTATTGACACATACATATATTACTCAGCAGATCTGGGGACGCTGCGCGGAAAACGATGTTGCTTCTCTCAGGGTTTTTATGGCAACACTGCGGAAAAAACTGGAGCCTGAAAAAAACGGTGTACAATATATCCAGACGCACATAGGAATTGGATATCGCATGCTCAGAATCGAGAAACCTGAGCAGGAAACCAAAAAAGATAGCATTAATCCTCAAACGATAATATAATCATCTCATATGATGACAGTTTCTATAGTAAAAAGCATAGAAAAGGACGGAAACAGACGATGAAGATCATGGGGATTGATATCGGCACAACAACAGTCAGTGTCGTAATGACAGACACAGAAACGGGAAAGCTGCTTGCAAAGGAAACAGTGGAGCATAATTCTTTTCTGCGGAGCAGTAAGCCGGAACAGAAGCTGCAGGATCCGGAACGGATCTATGAGATCGTCCGGGAGTTTCTTATAAAGCAGCAGAAGGAGAATGGTTTGCCAGATGGAATAGGGTTTACAGGGCAGATGCATGGAATGCTGTATGTGGATGCTTCCGGCAAGGCAGTGAGTCCTCTCTATACCTGGCAGGATGGAAGCGGAGAGATTCCGCTGGAAAACGGAAAAACCTGTGCAGAGCTTTTGCAGGGAGTAGGTGCGGCGGCGTCCGGATATGGTTTAGTGACACATTTTTATCTTCAGAAGAAAGATCAGATCCCGAAGGATGCTGTAAGGATGACGACGATCAGTGATTATATTGCCATGCGGCTGTGTGAAAATACTGTCCCTGTTATCGGACTTGACATGGCGGCAAGCTGGGGCTGCTTTGACCTGCGAAAACAGGAGTTTCTGTATGAAGCCCTGGAGCAGGCCGGCGTAGATACTTCTTATCTGCCGGAAGTAAGAAAGGGACATTTTTTAGTCGGAGAAACAAGAGCCGGTGTGCCGGTAATGGGATCGATCGGTGACAATCAGGCGAGTCTGTTTGGTTCCGTCCGGAATCTTAAAGATACCGTGCTCCTGAATGTAGGAACCGGCAGCCAGGTTTCCTTAGTGACAGAGAAGTTTATAGAATGCAGCGGCAGTGTGGAGCTTCGCCCCTGTACCGAAAACAGCTATATCCTCGTGGGAGCTTCCCTGTGTGGTGGTCGTGCGTATGCGATGCTGGAACAGTTTTACAGAGAAGCTGCAGAAACTGAAGAAAGACTGTATTCCCGGATGCAGGAGCAGGCAGAAAAATTTATTGAAAAATACGGAAAAGAAGCTGCATGGAAAGTAGATACAGCTTTTTCAGGGACAAGAAGTAATCCGTCTCACAGGGGCATGATCGCAGGGATCGGTGTAGAGAATTTTCATCCTGGTGCACTGACGGTCGGTGTGATCTGTGGGATCCTTAACGAACTGCATGAGCAGTATGAGCAGATGTGTCAGCTCACCGGAAAAAAGGCCACACGCCTGACTGGCTCCGGAAACGGAATTCGCCGAAACCCGCTGATGAGAAGACTGGCAGAAGAAATGTTCAAAATGCCGATGGAGATTCCTGAATATGAAGAAGAGGCTGCATATGGAGCTGCACTTACTGCGGGAAAGTTGGTTGCGGCAATGTAAGAAAAATTTTGTTTGACTTTTTGAAAAAGAGGCAATATAATTACAAGAAACGAGTAGCAAGTAAGCGTAAATCCAGTTTACCGGCTACTCGTTTTCATTTTGTAAAAATGAATATCGCCATGAAAAAGTGTGTAGCGTGTCAGCGTAAGTCCAGCTTATATGACAAGGTGCGCACTTTTTTTGTGCTAAAAAGAAAGGAGTTAAAACAAAATGGCGGAAAGCAACAAGATGAAGGAGATGCCGGTAAATAAGCTGATGGTCCAAATGGGAATCCCGATGATCCTATCTATGGCATTGCAGGCAGTCTATAACATTGTAGACAGTGCATTTGTGGGAAATATGAAAGCAGGCAGTGAGACAGCACTAAATGCTTTGACACTGGTATTTCCGGTGCAGATGCTTATGGTGGCAGTGGGGATCGGAACCGGTGTAGGAACCAATGCACTTCTTGCAAGGACACTTGGACAGGGAGACAGTAAAAAAGCTGCAAAGGTAGCAGGAAACAGTCTGTTTCTGGGAGTGATCATTTATGTGGTTTGCTTATTGTTTGGTATCTTTGGGGTGAAAGCATATATTTCATCGCAGACAGTAGATACAGAAGTACTTGAGATGGGAATCAGCTATCTGAGGATATGCTGCGTGATTTCTTTTGGTATTATTTTCTTTTCTCTATTTGAAAAGTTACTTCAGGCAACAGGCCGTTCTCTTTATTCCACGATTGGTCAGGTGGTTGGAGCGGTTGTAAATATCATCCTTGATCCGATCATGATCTACGGTATTGGACCTTGTCCGGAAATGGGAGTGAAAGGCGCAGCCTACGCAACTGTAATTGGACAGGTAGCGTCAGCAGTATTACTGTTCATTTTTCATATCAAATTAAATAAGGAATTCGAGCATGGGGCGAAATATATGAAGCCAGATGGCGAAATTATCAAGGAGATCTATGCAATCGGACTTCCGGCAATCATTGCTCAGGCGCTGATGTCCATTATGGTTTATGTAATGAACCTGATCCTGAAGTTCGATCCGTCAGCACAGACGGCCTATGGTCTGTTCTATAAGGTACAGCAGTTTGTTTTGTTTCTTGCTTTTGGTCTGCGAGATGCAATCACCCCAATCATTGCATTTGCTTATGGAATGAGAAGTAAGAAGAGAATTCAGGATGGAATCAAATATGGTCTGATCTATACAATTGTGTTAATGATTCTGGGAATTGCAATCACAGAGATTTTCCCTGGGGCATTTGCAACGCTGTTTAATGCGGGACAGTCGAGAGAATATTTTATCGGAGCAATGAGAGTGATTTCTATAAGTTTCCTGTTCGCAGGAATCAATGTTGCTTATCAGGGCATTTATCAGGCACTGGATGGTGGTGTGGAATCGCTGGTTATTTCGCTTTTGAGACAGCTTATTATTATCCTGCCGCTGGCTGGAATCTTTTCTATGCTTGTCAGAAATGTACAGATGGGAGTTTCACTGATCTGGTGGGCATTTCCGATTACGGAAATAGTTTCCTGTTTTGTAGGATATGTATTTTTAAAGAGAATCAGAAAAAATAAAGTAGATGTTTTGAATTAAGGAGGAACTGGAAATGGTGAAAAGAATCATTACGATCAGTAGAGAATTTGGAAGCGGCGGACGCTTTATCGGAGAAGAATTAGCGAAAAAATTGGGACTCGCTTATTATGATAAAAACATTATCAATGAGATCGCAGAAAAGTCTGGTTTATCTCCGGAATATATTCAGGAAAGTGCGGAACTGTCTCCGAAAAAAGGCTTGTTTGCATATGCATTTGCCGGACGTGATATCACAGGAAAATCAGTAGAAGACATGGTGTATGAGGCACAGAGAAAGGTTATTTTAGAACTGGCTGATAAGGAATCTTGTGTGATTATCGGAAGAAATGCAGATTATATTCTGAAAGATAGGGATGATGTACTGAATGTATTTATCCATGGGGATATGCCGGAAAAAACACAGCGTATTATGGGTTTATATAATGTAGGAGAGAAGGAAGCTGTCAAAATGATGGCAGATACAGATAAAAGGCGTATGACGAATTATAATTTTTATACCGATCAGAAATGGGGAAAGGCCAGTAATTATACGTTGTGTCTGAATAGTTCACAGCTTGGATATGACAGATGTGAGAAGCTTGTTATAGAATGTAGTAAATAATGAAATCCTCATGGTGAAAGTGGATTAAAGAAAATGTGATGAGAGCATTCATGAGTAAGTAGCGAAAGCGGATTGCGAATGTCCTATTTAATAACGTACACGGATGTAAATGGATATCTGATCCCGAATCTCACCTATAAATCCGGTGAGCAGATGGAGCAACTTGGCAAGTATGGTTTTCTTCGCAGAGATTATCTGAAGAACCATCGAAATTTAATCTATCAGGTGATGCTTCTGCAGGACACCATTGGAGAACACCTTCTGGAAGTAGATAAGGCAGCCAGAGAACGGGAAGAAATGATTCTGAAACAGTTGGAAGAAAAAGAACCACTGCCGGATAAAGAAGCAGATCAAATGGCATGGGTAAGAGCTGCCAATCAGCACAGAACAATTGCGGAAGAGATTATTCTCAAGGAATTGATTTATGTTTAACAAAGTTGAAGTTTGTAACTGAGGATTGAACAGGTAATTGGACAGATTAAAAATTTATTGAAAAAAGAATAAAATGTTTAGAGAAGGCGTGAGTGATAGAGATATTACTTACGCTTTTTCTTTTGAACTGAAAAGGAGGATGGGAGTATGGCACAGATTTTTCGTGTAGAGAGAACTAAGAATTTTACGGTAATGAGTAATCACCATTTCAAGAATAAGAATCTGACATTGAAAGCGAAAGGTCTATTATCGTTGATGTTAAGTTTGCCAGATGACTGGAATTACAATATGCAAGTGCAGTGAATATAATGCGTATGAACATGAAATTTTAAATATTATGAAAACAAAATTTGGTTGATTAACCAGGTAAAAGTGATATACTGAATGCATAAGAAAAGAAACCGTGTGGAATTACAGTTTTGTTTTCACACGGTTTTTTAGAAAATAAGAGTTAGATATTACTAACATGAACACTGGCAGTTTTTTTGAAAATGAAAAAGAGGACGGATTTCTATGAGAATATTGATTTATGGTGCAGGTGTGATTGGATCCTTGTATGCGGTCTTATTTGCAGAAACTGGTTATGATACGAGTATTTATGCCAGAGGTAAAAGACTTGAGTTTTTAAAGAAAAATGGACTGCTTTATAAGAAAAACCAGAAGATAAGGCGGGCAGAAGCCACGATTCTTGGAGAATTGTCAGATAATGATGCTTACGATTTTATTTTGCTAACTGTCAGGGAAAATCAGCTATATGAAGCATTTGCTGAATTAAAAAATAATAAAAGTAATATAATTGTTACAATGGTAAATTCATTGGACAGTTATAAAAAATGGGAAGATATTGTTGGAAAAGGGAGAATATTGCCTGCTTTTCCAGGAGCGGGCGGAAGTATAAATAATGATGGTATCCTTGATGCAGCACTCACTCCAAGAATGATTCAACCGACAACATTTGCAGAAATATCAGGAAATAAATCCGAAAAGACAAAGCATTTTTCGAAGATATTGAGGCATGCTCATATACCATATCAGAAAGTAGTGGATATGCATATGTGGCAATTATGTCATCTTGCCATGGTGGTGCCGATTGCAGATGCATATTACGAAGCAGATTGCCCGGAAAGAGCGGGAAAAGACTGGAAGATTATGAAGAAAACAGCAAAAAAATTGAAAAGAAATTTTAGCTTTTTGCGAAAACAGGCAGGTAGGCTGTCACCTTGTAAAATGAATATTTTTCGTTTTTTACCACTGCCAATTATGACGATTATGCTTGCTGTTACATTCGAAAGTAGCTTCGGAGATAAATTTATGTATCAACATGCCAGGAAGGCACCAGATGAAATGAGGGAGCTGCATAAGCAATTTTATGCTTATATGAAAAAACTAAAGGAGGCCAGATATGAAATTTTATGAAAGTGGAGACAGTAGTAAACCAGTGATATTTTTATTTCCTGGTACCTGTTGCCTGTATAGTAGCTTTGATCATATACTGGATAGATTACATTCTTATTTTTACACGGTAACAGTTTCTTATGATGGATTTGATCCAAATGAGAAAACAGAATTTTATTCAATGGAAGATGAATGCGAAAAGATTGAGCAGGAAATCAAGAAAAAGTATGATGGAAGAATTAAAGCAGCGTATGGGTGTTCCCTTGGAGGAAGTTTTGTATCCCTTTTGATTCAGCGAAAAAGAATTCATATAGATCATGGCATCATTGGGAGCAGTGATATGGATGAAGCTGGTCAGTTTATGGCAAAAATTCAGTCATCTGTAGTTGTGCCGATTATGTATAAAATGGTGCATACTGGTAAATTGTCTAAATTTATGCAAAAGAAAATAAATGAAGCAGATAAATCAAAGAAAGAAATGATTGATGGATTTTTAAATATGTTCGGCATTGAGCAGGGAGGAAATCCATGGATTACGAAACAGAGTGTTTATAATCAGTTTTATTCTGATCTGGTTACGAAAGTCCAGCATGGAATTGATGTGCCGGGAACTACGATACACGTGTTTTACGCAACAAAGATGGGCAGAAAATATGAAAAGAGATATTGTACTTATTTTAAAAATCCGGATATTCGGAGACATAACATGCAGCATGAAGAACTGTTTTGCTGTCATAGTGCAGAGTGGGTGGAAGAAGTAAGAAAGGCAGTGGAAGGCGACAGATAATGAAAGAAAAAGTGAATGTGACAGGTGTGCCGGAAACGATGGTACAGACCCTGTATGCAAGAGCAAAAGAAACAAAATGCAAAGATCAAAGATGAGATTGCAGTAGAACTTGTGGAAAAGCTGGACTATGACTTTTCTATGGCAGATAAAGATAACGCTATGAACTATGGTGTGATTGCAAGAACAATTGTATTAGACCGGATGGTTGAGCAATATTTGAAGAAGCATGAAAATACAGTTGTCGTAAATATTGCATGCGGACTGGATACCAGATGCTACCGGATGAAGGGAAAATATCTGCGCTGGTATAATGTAGACCTTCCGGAAACAATGAAAATAAGGAGCCAGTTCCTTACCGAAACTGATCTGGTGTATCAGATTGCAAAGTCTGCAATGGATGATTCCTACATAGATGATATCGATTATCACGGTAAGAATATTCTGGTAATAATCGAAGGACTTACAATGTATTTGTATGAGAAAGATATCAGGAAGATGTTTTCTATTATTGATAAATCATTTCAGAAAGTTACAGTAATGGTCGAAACCATGTCACCCTTTGTTGTAAAGCATATGAAAGAGAAATCCATAGAGGGAAGCAATGCAAAATTCACATGGGGAGTTAAGAACAGAAAGGAGCTGCAAAGAATCATACCGGCATTTTCTGTTCGGCAGGAAGTCAGTCTTGTTGAAGGAATGAAAGAGCTTATGCCTGTTTATTGTGTAATAGGTAAGATTCCGGCTGTTCGGAATATCTCAAATAAAATAATAGTTTTGGAGAAACGTGGCCGATATTAAGGAGATGATACAAATGAAGAAAAGACATTTTGATGTGGAAACAGATGGATTTTATGGAGCATATTGGAAATGTAAAACAGGCTCAGACTGTGCAATGATAGCAATGATCGGAGATGATCCAGAGGATTATCTGGCGCGTACATCCGTGAAATGGCTACATAAACTCGGCGTAAATGTGATGACGATGTCACCTGGAAAAAAGGATTATGGACATCATAATTATCCATTGGAACGTATAGAGAAAGCAATCAATTGGTTAAAAATGAATAGTAATCAGAAGATAGGAATTGTCGGGGCATCTACTACAGGAACACTTGCATTGACTGCCGCTTCTTATTTTGAGGATATTACATTAACGATAGGTCTGACACCGAGTGATTTTATCTGGCAGGGGTTTATGCAGGGCAAAAAAGATGGCTGTAAGGAATGGCCGATTGAAGGAGAATCTCTTTTTTCTTACAAAGGAGAACCCCTTCCGTATATGCCATTTTGCTACAAACATCCGGATTACTGGCATGTGATTAAGAAAGAAACAAAACGGACCGGTGATATGATTAATTCGAGAAAACTGTTTGATGATTCGGAAGCAGTTCATGCAATTACAGAAGAAGAAATGATCAAGATTGAAAAAATTTATGGAACATTATTGTTAATTGGCGCTGAAGATGATGTGTTGTGGGATACTGCAAAATATATCCGACGTATGAAGCAGCGTATGAAAGAACATCCACACACATGCAGGCTGGAGTATGTTATTTATGAGCATGGAACCCATTTCGTTTTTCCGGAGAGTATGTTAAGGACGATGTTGCCAGTTGGTTCTGGGATTTTTATGAAACTGGCATTTCAGGCAGCAAGAAACATCCGACACCATACACGTTATAATCTCATCTTTGACAGTTGATTAGTTAAAAAAGTGCCACAAGCCCTGTAAGGGGTGTGGCACTTTTGTCTCGAGATTTTGCATTGTCTTGTTGCTTTTTTAGAAATTAAGAAAGTTCTGCCACATTCTTGTAGCCCAGATGGAATTAATCATCAATGCCGTATTTGTTTTCCAGCGCTTCTTCGGCTAATTCCAGTTCATCTTCCAGTTTTTCAATCGCGCGTTCTCTCGCTTTGTATATCTCGAAGCTAATCTCTTTCATCTGGTAAGCATACTCAAATTCATCATCAAGTTTATCCAGTTCGCCATCAACTGCGTCTACCTGTTTTTTCAAAGCGTAGAATTGTTCGTGATTCTCAGATGCATTTGTAGATGTTTTTGCATTGTTTACACTTTTTGTTATATTACGGATATCGTTTTCATAAGAAGAGAAATCATAATCCTTTTCGTTCGCATTCTCTACTGCGTTTTCTGTGTTACTGATATTATCATCATTGTCATCTGTATTTGATGTTACAACTTCCTGTGTCTTAATTTCTATATCTTCTGCTGCTCCATTATTGAATGAAGTGCATCCTGTAAAAGCAAATATTAATGTGAGAGATAATAAAACTACTAATATTTTTTTCATAACGTGTTCTCCTTCCGTCTCTTGGATGTTTTGTTTTTGCTGTTATATGTATCATATAGGGGGAAGATTAAAAAAAGATTAAAACAAATAGTAATTTCAAAAAATGAAAAAAAGAACTCTAGCACACGAAAATGATTGGTATTATAATAATTACATTATGAGATTACTGATTGTAGAAGACGAGAATGATTTAAGAAACATTGTCAAAAAAAGGCTTGTCAAGGAACATTACAGTGTAGATGCCTGTGGGGATGGTCTGGAAGCGATGGATTATATCGATATGACTTCCTACGATGGTATTATTCTTGATATCATGTTGCCGGGAAAGGACGGATATGAAATCTTAAGAGAATTAAGGCAACGAGAAGATGATACACCGGTTCTGTTACTGACAGCAAAAGACAGCATTGAAGATCGTGTCAAAGGACTGGATCTTGGTGCCGATGATTACCTGATCAAACCATTTGCATTTGAAGAACTGCTTGCAAGAATCCGTGTCATGATGCGTAGAAAGCCACAATTTACATCCAATCAACTAAAAATAGCAGATCTTATTCTGGATCGTGACACAAGAAAGGTAACAAGAGCCGGAAATGAAATTGATCTTTCTGCAAAAGAATTTATGGTTCTGGAATGTCTTATGCGCAACAAAAATATCGTAATGACAAGACAGCAGATTGAACAGAATGCGTGGGACTTTGATTTTGAAGGTGGTTCCAATGTGATCGACGTATACATTCGCTATTTGCGAAAAAAAATCGATGCACAATATGAACAAAAACTCATCCACACTGTTCGCGGTGTCGGATATGTAATGAAGGAAAACGAATGAAACAGCTGACGATCAAGAAAAAAATTACGCTATGGTACACCGGAATCATTGCCGTAGTTCTTGGGACTATTTTAGTTCTCGTCCTTCTTTTTGTGGATAAGGTTGGAATTTCTGCGACAGAAGAAGAAATCAGTGCCGCAGTGACTGGTTTCTCTTCAAATATTAATTTTCAGGATGATTCCTTTTATCTTGACGGCGATACCGAATTTTACGATGACGGTATTATGTTTTGTATTTATGACAAAAACGGACGCTTACTTTATGGAACGATTCCAACCCAATTTCCAGAAGAAACTATCCTCAAGTCGAATACACCGCGAATGATAACCGGATCAAATCGAAAATGGATGATATATGACAGCGTTTACACTTACGGTGATGATGAGGAAATGTGGGTACGAGGAATTACCTCCGTACATTCTATAGAACTTTTCATGCAGACATCCGAGAAAATGCTGTTGATTGTATTCCCATTACTCATTATTCTGATCGGAGCCATCGGATATTTTATGATCAAGCGTGCATTGAGACAGGTGGATCTTATCTGCGATGAAGTTGAAAACATCAGCAATGGAAAAGATCTTTCCAAACGATTGTCTCTGCCAAAAGCAAAAGATGAATTATACGAATTGTCGGAGAAATTTAACGGAATGTTCGAGCGCTTGGAATTTTCGTTTGAGAAGGAACGTCAATTCACATCAGACGTATCTCATGAACTGCGGACTCCCGTTGCTGTTATCATTTCCCAGTGTGAGTACTTATTGGAAAATGAAAACTTATCTGCGGAAGATAAGGAAGAGATTGCAGTCATCTTAAGGCAGGCAAAACGAATGTCAAAGCTGACAAGCGAAATGTTAATGATCGCCAGAAACGAACAGGATGAGCAGCATCTGATGGAAAAACTGGATTTTGGATTATTAAGCGAACTTGTAATAGAAGAACTGCAGACAAAAGCACAGGAAAAAAATATCGAGATCACCCTGCAAAAGCAGGATGACTTATTTATGAACGGCGACCAGACATTGATTTTGCGTATGATGATAAATTTAATAACCAATGCCATCAATTACGGAAAAATAAATGGACATATCCATGTTATCCTGAAGGTCGAAAATGACCAGATTGTCGGTGAAGTAAAAGATGATGGTATTGGAATAAGTGAGGAACACCTGGACAGAATTTGGGAGCGTTTCTATCGCATAGACAAAAGCCGTTCCAGAGAAAATGGCGGTACCGGACTCGGCCTTTCTATGGTGCGCTGGATTGTAAATCTCCACAATGGAACCATTCACGTCGAAAGTATCGAAGGTATCGGAACGAGTTTTATTTTCCGATTTCCGAAAATATAAGGAGTTATCACTGTATATCCATCATGTAGAATGGTTGCTTTTTGATTTTCTATTCCCGTTCGTGTTATGAATAGGTTCTTTATATTTGGATTCGTGCATTACATAAAAATACGCATATACATTTTGTAATAGTAATAGGGAATAACCGCCAAAAGTCTGCTTGCAAAGCTGTATTGTTGAATGTGCAGATTTATACTAAGGCTGAATTTCGATATCTAATGGGGTGTCACTGGGGACAGTAAAAAAGCCATAAACACCGTCCCCATTATAGACTGTAACGAATATGCATATCTTCCCAATCCATGAACAATACGTAAAATACTTTTCCGTATTGCGGACTCTCTACAATTCTTCCATGATCAAGCACAGAAAAATAAGTTCCGTTAGCTTTTCGAAGATGGAAGTGAATATAGTCATTTTCATTACCACTGTCAATCTGTTCCCAGATACTTGCTTCTATCTGTTGCTGTTCATGTTTGTGGGCACCTGACCGAAGACCTTTCCTGTAGGCCATGCGGACTGGACACCAGATGTTATCGTATGAAGGGAAAATATCTGCGCTGGTACAATGTAGATTTGCAGGAGACTATGAAGATAAGGTAGCAGTTTCTCCCGGAAACAGGTCCAATCTATCAGATTGCAAAGTCTGCAGTCTGCAATGGATGATTCCTACGTGGACGATCCACACACATGCAGGGTGGAGTCTGTTATTTACGAGCATGCGACCCATTTCGTTTTTCCGGAGAGTATGCTCGAAACAATTATTGAGACAGATAGATTATCGGAAGTTGTATTTTGAAAGAAGGTCTTTGTGAAAGACTTATAAAATGAGAATGTATCTGCTAAGTGGAAACTGAATACAAGGGAAAATAAAAAATCTAAACAGCAGACTTGACAAATTCCTGTAATGAGTTAAAATATAACAGTGCTATATAGCACTGCTATATTTTTGAAAAGAACTTTAGAGGATACGAAAAGAATGTCAACAAAAGCAGAAGATACACAAAAAAATATATTAAATACAGCCAGAAAACATTTCCTGAAAGATGGTCTGACCGGAGCATCTTTAAGAAACATTGTAAAAGATGCAGGACTTACTACTGGTGCATTTTACAAGTATTATCCGACGAAAGAGGCGCTTTTTGATGCGCTGACGGATCCCTATATGGAACACATTTATCAGATATATGATCAGATCGTTGAGGAATTTGAAAAGCTTTCTGCCAGTGATCAGACAAGGAATATGTCGGATACATCCAGTGATGGGATGGAGCAGATGGTTGATTATATTTATGATCATTATGATAATTTCAGATTATTGTTGAAATGCGGAGACAGTGGAAAATTTGAACTATTCATACACAATATGGTAGAGCGGGAAATGAAGTCCAGCCTGAAATATATGGAAAAGATGAAAGAGAACGGTGTGAAAATACCGATTGTAGAGGAAAGCCTTATGCATATGATCTATACGGGATTTTTTTCATCAGTATTTCAGATCATTGAGCATGATATAGATAGAGAGACTGCAAAGAAAAATGTGCATCAGCTGAAAGAATTCAATACAGGTGGCTGGGAACGATTGTGGAATATTGAGTTTCCGGTATAACTGATGTAAGAATCCGGAATAGAATGTATGTGTTGCATGTTCTGGATTTCTGAACGAGAATCCGACAGGATAATAATATCAGGTGGCTGGTGCCAATAGGCCGCCTGTTTTATTATACATAAGTTAGATAGAACTAACAAAAATAACAATAAAACGAAAGTAAGGAGTGAATGGATATGAAAGAAAAAAAGAAGTCGGCAGTCAGCTGGATCCTGACGTGGGCCGGACAAAAAAGAATTGCCTATGTGTGGAGTGTGTTACTTGCAATAGGAAATGTGATTTTTAAGATTTTGCCGTATTTTATTATTGCAGATGTAGTAAAGCTGTTTTTAAATGGTGAAAAGGAGTTTAAAACATATCTTGCAAAAGCGGTTCTGATTGCATTGTCGTTTATCATTGCAGAATTGCTTCATTCACTCTCGACAGCATTGTCGCATAAAGCGACGTTTGCAGTACTCGCAAATATAAGAAAATCCTGCTGTGACAAACTGGTACGGGTACCTCTTGGTTATGTAAAGGATACATCCTCCGGCACATTTAAGAATATCATGGTGGAAAGAATCGACAGTATCGAGACAACACTGGCGCATATTGTCCCGGAATTCACGTCCAATCTGCTGGCGCCGGTTGTGATTTTAATTTATTTCTTTCTGACAGACTGGAGACTGGCACTTTGGTCTTTGGTTCCAGTTATCGTTGGACTTTTCTCTTATTTTGGAATGATGCTGGATTATAAGCCAAGTTTTGAAAGAACAGTTCAGACAACAAAAGATCTGAATGATGCGGCAGTGGAATATATTGACGGGATTGAAGTAATCAAGGCATTTGGAAAGACAGAAAGTTCTTATGCCAAATTTACAAAGGCGGCTTTTGAATATGCGGATTCCTTTATTTCCTGGATGAAACGGTGCTCGATTTTTCATGGACTGATGATGGTGGTCACACCTTATACGCTTCTTACGGTATTGCCGTTGGGGGCACATTATGTAGCGAATGGAACACTTGCGGTTCCTGATTTTGTCATCTGTATTATTTTATCACTTGGAATCGTTGGACCGTTGATTACAGTGGGATCTTACACAGATGATCTTGGAAAAATTGGAGTAATCGTCGGTGAAGTGGCGGGAATTCTGGAACAGCCGGAGCTTGAACGTCCGGAGAAAAGTGAAAGAGCTCCCAAAGATAATTCCGTTACGCTTGAAAAAGTCAGATTTGGTTATCACGACAAAGAGATTCTGCATGGAGTAACTATGGAGCTGAAAGCAGGAACGGTAAATGCAATCGTAGGACCTTCCGGAAGCGGCAAGTCGACCATCGCAAAGCTGATTGCGTCCTTGTGGGATGTGGATTCCGGAAGTATTAAAATCGGTGGAGTTGATGTCAAAGAAATGTCGCTTGCAGATTTTAATCGGAAAATTGCATATGTTGCACAGGATAATTATCTGTTCAATGAAACGGTACGTGAAAATATCAGACAGGGAAATCCGGAGGCTACAGATGAACAGATCATCGAGGTGACAAAGAAAAGCGGATGCTATGAATTTATCATGCAGCTTGAGAACGGATTTGATACGGTTGTAGGGGGTGCAGGAGGACATCTGTCAGGAGGCGAGAGACAGCGTATCTCGATTGCAAGAGCGATGCTGAAGGATGCTCCGATCGTGATCCTTGATGAGGCAACTGCTTACACGGATCCGGAAAACGAGGCGATTCTGCAGAATTCTATCGCAAAACTGGTAGCAGGGAAGACACTGATCGTAATTGCACACAGGCTATCTACCATTAAGGACAGTGATCAGATTTTTGTCGTAAATGATGGAAATGTAACAGCACATGGCACACATGAGGAACTATTGGTGTCATGCCCGCTTTATAAGGAAATGTGGGATGCCCATATTTCTGTAAAAGATACGGTGAAGGAGGGAGAATGATATGTTTGGAATTCTGGCAAAATTCTTTCGTTTTTCAGGCAGGGAAAATGGTAATAAATTTAAACTGTCGATAGTGATCGGACTCGTAGAGGCGCTTGCTTCAGCAATGAAGATACCGGCTATTATGTACATATTGATCGGTTTGCTGAGTGGAAAACCAATAGGAAAATATATTGGTGGTTCAATTGCGATCATGGTGATTGCAATTGTAGTTGATGTCATCTGTAAGAGATACTCTACAGTGCTTCAGACAGAAGGCGGATATAATGCGAGTGCTTTTATGAGAATCAAGATTGCAGAGCATCTGCGTTATCTGCCGATGGGATATTTTAATGCCAACAGCATCGGGGAAATTTCTTCTATTACGACGAATACAATGGAAATACTTGGCGATGTAGCTGCGAGAGTGGTTATGCTGACCATGCAGGGAATTCTGGAAACATCCATGATCATTCTTATGCTGTTTCTTTTTGACTGGAGAATCGGACTGACAGCTGCAGCAGGAGTGATTATTTTCTTTGGTGTAAATGCTGTGATGCAGAATACAGGGAAAAACGATTCAGAGCAAAAAGTGGTATGTGATACAGAGCTTGTAAATCAGATCCTGGAGTATCTGCAGGGAATATCAGAAGTAAAATCATACAACCTGCTTGGAAAACAGGCAAAAAGATTAAATGATGCAAATGAAGCATGCAAAAAGATTAATACAAAGATGGAGATGTTGTTTGTCCCTTATCATTTTCTGCAAAGCGTCATAACAAAAATCACAGGTGCGGTAATCGTAGCATGCAGTGCATATTTTTATATTAATGGAACTATGAGTGCGGTCTATGCAATTGGTATGACAATCTCAGCATTTATGCTTTATGCCAGTCTGGAATGTGCAGGGAATTATTCATCTCTTTTACATGTGGTAAGCGTATGTGTAGATAAAGCAAATGCAATATTGGAGCTGGATACCATGGATATCGACGGTAAAGAAATACAGCCGGAAAATTACGATATCAGACTTTCTAACGTTTCATTTTCCTATGACAAACGGAAGATTATTGATGATGTATCACTTTCTATCCCACAGAAAACGACGACAGCAATTGTTGGACCGTCTGGTGGAGGAAAATCAACACTTTGCAATCTGATTGCCAGATTCTGGGATGTGGATTTAGGGGAAGTGACACTTGGAGGCGTGAATGTAAAAGACTATAGTATGAACAGTCTGATGCGTAATTTTTCATTTGTATTTCAGTCTGTGTATTTGTTTGCAGATACCATTGAGAATAATATTAAATTCGGACGTCAGGATGCAAGCCATGAGGAAGTGATGGAAGCGGCGAAGAAAGCATGTTGTCATGATTTCATCAGCAAACTTCCGAATGGATATGACACAGTGATCGGAGAAGGAGGAGCCACACTTTCCGGTGGTGAGAAGCAGCGTATTTCGATAGCCAGAGCGATTATGAAGGATGCGCCAATCGTCATATTGGATGAAGCAACGGCAAATGTTGATCCGGAGAATGAAAAGGAGCTGATGGATGCAGTAGATGCACTTACAAAGGAAAAAACGATTATTATGATTGCCCACAGATTAAAAACAGTCAGACATGCAGACCAGATTGTGGTTGTTGAAAAAGGAAGAATTGCACAGCAGGGAACACATGAGCAATTAATGAAACAGGAAGGTATTTATAAGAGATTTGTGGATGCAAGGCAGCAGGCGGTAAGTTGGAAACTGGTGCACTGAGAAATAATCCACAGTTGGTGAATATCCAAATTGAATTGTCTGAAAGAGATTTAATTTAAGTTTCGCTAAGTTTCACTTATATAGGCAGAATGAGGGATATTCAATAAAGTAATATGAAAAAAGCACTGAAAACCGTTGGATTGATATGCTCCCCATATGGTAGACAATGGAAATATCCCAAAATCTATCATATGAGGAGCATATTTTTATGGCTAGGAAACAGTATAGTAAGGAGTTGAAACTTGAGCTCGTAAAGAAACACCTTCCAACAAAAGAACATAAAGGGCTAAAGGTGGAAATTAGTTTTTCATTTTACGGCTCACAAAATCTTCACAAAAAACTAGCACTCACCTCTTGATAATGGAAGTCGATTTTTGTCCTGTCTTGTGTATCCTAGAAGTGCCTGTTTTACAGGCTTTCCGGGGCATCAGTCATTTTGTCTGGTATTGTAAAGCAGTGTCAGATTTGTCGTAAATGTCGTAAATTTGTGGTCAAAAAACGATGAGAAATGGAGAGTGCTAATAAAATGAAATTAACGTATACGAATCTAAATGGATACCTGATTCCGAATCTCACCTATAAATCCGGTGAGCAGATGGAGCAACTTGGCAAGTATGGTTTTCTTCGCAGAGATTATCTGAAGAA